>JAFTKL010000077.1 GCA_017453285.1 Clostridia bacterium
GACTTTCCGTTTGTTTTCCATACGGTTAGTGCTGCGAGAAAACTTCTTGCAGACGGTAATGTTCACATACTGCATGAGGTTGCATCCGACGGTGCCTCCGAGCTTTTGGCTGAAAAGATCAATGAAATGAGCGACGAGGATTATGCGCAGTATCTCCGTTATCACTTCTATATCTGCGAAAAACCTGAGCTTCTCGGAATGACAAACCACTTGTTATTTGTCGGTGAAAAATAAGAGTTTTGCCCCCTACGGCGTAGGGGGCAATTTTTATATCGTTCCGGTGATGGTATATTCGACCATTCCGGGTGTTACGGTTACGATGCCGGTGGTCGCGTCGCGAACGAAGGTCGCCGCGGGAACGCTTACGGCAGTTGTGGTTCCGGCGGGCACTGTGAGCGTGCCGTCAACATAGGAATACTCGTTAGCCGGGAGCAAAGTGCCATCGCGAGATACGGTGATATTAGTAGGCGCGGGGTTAAACGTGTCGGTCAGCACTACGTTCTCAGCCGCGATATTGCCGTAGTTGTAGATGCGGATAGTGTAGGTTACGGTGTCTCCGCAGATCACGGGATTGGGCGACATCTGCTTGAATACGCTTACGTTAGCGGCAGAAACTGCGGTTATAGTTGCGCTTGCAGTTCCGTCTGCGCAATCAGAGTCGCTTGTCAGCGTTGCGGTGTTGGTTATTCCCGCATCAACGTCAAGCGGCGCGTATTCGTTAACGGCGGCGCGGTAGACGATATTCGCGGTCGCGCCTGCGGGGAGAGTGGGGAAGCTGAACACAAGTGAACCTGCCGTCGCGGTGTCGACCGTGAGCTGTGCACTCACGTCCTGACCGTCGATAAGCAGAAGAGCAGGGGGCGCGTAGGTGAGGGGCGTCAGCTCAAGCGTGCCGAAAACGAACGTGCCGAGGTCGTCGGTGATGCTGACGTTCGTGATGGCAGACGTTGAGGTGTTGGTCATACTGAGAATATAGGTTACGACCTCGTCTTCGCCGTAGGTCTCGCCAAGCGTTGTTTTTGTGAAGCTGATAGCCGATTCAAGACCGATCTCGGCAAGATTAGACACCTTGGTTTCAGTAACACCGCCCGAGGTGTAGCTGACTGTAGCAAAATTTTCTATAGTTGCCATTGTTTACTCCTGAATATATTTTAGAAGGCACTCAAAGATCAACGTCCTTGAGTGCCTCGTTATTATTATATGCAGTTGTGAGTGCGTCTGACAGAGATCAAAGCTTTACGTCGATGTCGTACAGAGTCGCCGAGTGCGTGGAATAAACGCAGATGCGGCGGCAGGGCTTACCATATAGCAGCTCGATCGCCTTTGCGTAATAGGAAAGCTGAAGTCCGTGCGTTTCGTTCATTCTCTTTGCCGCAAGCGCGTAATTCTCGCGCTCCTCACGCATAAGTCGGTCGGTCTTGTAGTCGTAGAGCGAGATCTCTCCGTCCTCGTCTATCAAAAGAAGGTCGATAACGCCCTGAACTGCAAGCGTCTCGCCGCGCATTTTCTCAAGCAGCTCGGGGTCGGACGAGAACTTGTCCACGGGTAGCTCAACGTTAAATCTTTGCTCACGGATCACCTGCTTTGAGCCAATTATCAGCTCGATCAGCTCGCTATGAAGGAACTTTTCAAGCTCTGAGAGATAGACGAGCTCCTTCGTGCTCTCGGGAATAAATTTCAGCTCAGCAAGCCTTGCAAGCTCCTCGGATGCACCCTTGGCTCTCGCGTTTTTGTAGTCGCAGAACTGCAAAAACAGATGCGTTGCCGTGCCTCTCTCGGCGCTGCTCGCGCCCGAGGGCGCGCCGCTAAGGAAGAAGTCGGGCACGCTCGCCTTTTGTTCGGTGGCAAAGAGCTCGAGGCTCTCGTCGTTCTCGTCAAGAACGTCGGGATAGAGCCTTGAGACCGAGAGCTTAGAGGGAACACGCGAGAGCACGGAGTATTCGTACTTGAAGTCAAATTGCTTGCGGAGCGTATTTACGAGAGCTTCGTCGATCTCGACGTTTTCCTCGTCGCATGCTTCAAGCGCAGGCGCGCCGATGTCCGCGATCCTGTCAAGCGGAATACATTCAAGCTCGTAGGAGTCCTCGTCTCTTGCGGCAAGCGCAGTGAGCGTCCAATCGAGGTAAGACGAGCACTTGTTGAGTATCGTGTAACGATTGAGGAGTCGCGCGTTGGCTTCTGCCTTGTCTGAAAGCTTGTCAAGTGTGTACGCGGTAGTACCACTCAGATAGAGCCGTTCTCGCGCTCTCGTGAGAGCGACGTAGAGAATACGCATCTCCTCCTCGATCTGCTTGGTGTAGATCTTCGAGATGACTGCGTCGCGCATCGGGGTGTTGATACGCGCAAAGCCGCTGCCGTCAGCTACCTTGAGCGCAATTCCCGAGGAATACTCAAACACCATACTGTTGCTGATCTCCTGCGGACGAATAGATCCCGTGGTGTTGCAGATAAAGCAGACGGGGAACTCAAGTCCTTTTGATTTGTGTATCGTCATTACCGAAACTCTGTCGGATGCGCCGCCCTTGTTCTCGCTTGCGAGCTTTCCGCCGTCACGGATGACCGAATTGATGTATTCAACAAACTGATAAAGTCCCTTGAAGCTGCCGTTCTCGAACTTTCTCGCGTATTCGTAGAGGATGAGCAGATTTCCGCCCTCACCTCGACTGTCTGTCTGCGAGACGAGTCCAGATGCGATAAAACGCTCGGAGTAGAAGAGCATACGCAAAAATCTGTCTACGGGAAGCGAGGTCGCCTCACTCTGCCAGCTCTCGAGCACAGAGATAAATTCTCGCGACTTCTCTGAAAGCTCGTCATCCTCGTTCTTTGCGTACTCACAAAGCGCGCCGAAGAGCGAGTAATTACTCTTTACGTATCTACGAAGAGCGACCAGATCGTCCATTGTAAAATTGAATATCGGCGAGCGCAGAGTGCCTGCAAGATAGATATCTCGCTCGGGATTGTCGATCGTGTTGAGAATGCAGAGCACCATCAGCACGTCGGGATTTTCAAAATATCGCTCGCCGTCGGCAAGCGAGTAGAGAAGTCCTGCGCGCTCAAGCTCGGCAGTGATCGCGGGGATCATCGACTTGGCGCGGAAGAGGATCGCCACATCACCTGGCGTGATCGGAGAGCCGTCCGCCTTCTTTTCCTCACGCATAAGCCTCTTTATCTCGCTTGCGATGTACCTCGCATCCCAGAGCTTTCTCGCATCTGCGTCGGTCTCGAGCTCCTCATCCTCAGCAATATCCTCGGGTGGCGTGATCAGAGCGATCTTTACCTTTGGCGAGATATAGTCCTCACTCGGCGGTATCTTTGAGTAACGAAGATCATCCTCGGGCGTATAGCCTATGCTGTCGGCGCAGGCTGAGAATACCGTAGAGCAGACTGCGTTTGTAAAGTCAATTACGTTCTTGTCGCATCTGAAATTATCCGACATAAATATCGTCGCCGTATCAGAGTTATCAGCGGATTGCAGAGGCGGAAAGTCCCGTCTGTACTCTGCAAAAAGCATAGGCTCAGCGCCGCGGAAACCGTAAATACTCTGCTTTATGTCTCCTACCATAAAGCGATTTCCCGCGCGTGCAATCGACTTGAAGATGGCATCCTGCACGCGATCGACGTCCTGATACTCATCGATGTAGATGTCGGTGTACTGCTCAGCGTAGCGGCGCGCGATCTCTGTGGGATTGCCCTCGGCGTTAACGAGAAGCTTTAAGGTGTATCGGCGCACGTCCGAAAAGGTCATCACCGAAATTCTCGCCTTTGCCTCGTCGATGCGAGCCTCAAAATCAGAGAGCAGGCGGTAGAGTATACCGAGCATTTTTGAAGTATCCTTCATCGCGCGCGTGATAAGGCTTTGGGGCTTTGAATATGTAGAAGCTATCAGAGTCTTGCGCTTTGTGTTGAACTCTGTGCGCAGAGTCTGGTAACGCTTTGCTTCGTCGGTCTTGTTCTTTGAGGAAAGATTTGAGAGAGACACGGGAGAGTAGGAAAGCAAAAGATTTTGCGTGCCCTCGTAGCTCGCCTCGGGGCCTCTCAACACATCCAAAAGGGAGGTGATATACGCGTGATCGTACGCAAAGGACGCGCCATATGCATTTCTCATATGCTCGTCACCTTCCATATATTCAAGCGCGGATGAAAATATCTCCTTGTAATACTCAAGTATATCGATAGTGCTCGCTTTTACGATCTCCCCATAGGGAGTCGACATAAAGTCTATCTCGGCGTTCGTCTCTGTCTTGCGTGCGCACGCAGCAACGTATTCGATCCCTTCGGGGATAGAGGTCAGCTTGTCGTAAATGTCAAGCATAACGTCGGTCACGCGCGAGGAAGTCTTAACCGTGCCGAAGCACTCGCAAAATGCAGGGAAATCCTTCTCGGTTGCATACATTCGGTCAATGCTCTCGTCCATAGCTTTCCTTGCCATCAGCGTGTATTCCGAATCGTCGGCGAGACGGAACTTTGCTGAAAGTCCGAGTGTTGAGAAGTTGGAGCGTATAACGTCAAGATAGAAGGAGTCTATCGTGCATATCTTCGCGCTGCCTATCTTCATAAGCTGAGATGCAAGGTGCTTGCTTGTCGGATCGTCGGCAAGCGCGTCACCGAGAGCCGCAAAGATCCTTGCGCGGAGCTCTGCTGCAGCAGAGCGCGTAAAAGTAACGATAAGCATCTGCGCGATATCGGCAGGGGAGTCCTTGTCGGTAATGCGGCGGATTATTCTTTCGGTGAGCGTCGCAGTCTTGCCCGAGCCTGCGGCGGCACTGACAAGCAGGGTTTTGCCGCGCGTGTTCATAGCGGCAGTCTGTGCGGGTGTCCAATTTCTTGCCATATCAGCGCTCACCTCCGTTTTGATTCATATTTCGGCAGATAGGTCTTGCCTCACAATAGGTACAAGGGATAGATTTCCCGTGTTTTAGCGGCTTTGCGTCGGCATTTCCCGAGTAGAGCGCACCGGCAAACTTCACTATCACCTTCTCAAGTCGCTCGTAAATATCTGCAAACGTGTCTGCAGAGGCGAGCGCATCTCCTTTGAGCGCGCCGTCCTTGTTCTTCTTGACACCGGCCAAGAAGGTCGCGTCAAGCTCGCGGTTCATCGCCAGGAGTATCTCCTCTTCGTTAAGTATAACTCCCGTGCGCTCAACTCCTGCGGCGGCTCGCTTCATTACTTCGTCAGCGTCGATATAATCGTCGATCTCAATCAGCGCGATATTAGAGGAAAGATACATTACGCCTGCGGGAAGTGCGTCCTTGCCGTCGGAAAGCCCGATAGAACGCTTGAATTCCTTCGAGCGATTTCTGCAGAGCGTGAAGAGATAGAGAAGCATCTGCAGATTGACTCCGCGGTCAACGTCCGAGAGCGAGAACTGCTTGGTTCCCGTTTTGTAGTCGACAACTCGCAGATAGACCTCGCCGTCCTTTGAATATACGTCTACTCGGTCTACCATTCCCGAAAAAGACACGGTCGTGCCGTTCTCAAGTCTGAAGAACATCGGCGCGGGATTTGCCTCGACTCCGTCTGCACGGAGCTCGAAGAATGCGGGGCGGAAATCACTCGCGGAGAATTCCTCGATGACGTTCTTTACAAGAAGAATCGAGAGTGAGCGAAGTCGTCTGTAGGTGTGTTGTATTTTGGGGTCGTCAAGCAGATACTCCGGGCAAACGCTCTTAACGTATCTCTCGACAACTTCGTCGGTCATTTTTATTATAGTCTGGTCGTCGGCAAAATCCTGCCCTTCATTTGCGGGAATACACGCCTTGATGAGATTTTCAAGTACGTAGTGCACGAAAGTACCCATATCGTTCGAGCGGAAATCTGCGATCCTGCTCTCGCGCAGACGAAGAACTGACGAACAATAATAGCTGAAAGGACATTTTACGTATTTTTCAAAGGATGAGGGTGAAAGATGGAGAGTAGAACCGAGCGCGCGCTCGGCGGTTTCCTTGGAAACGCTACATTCGCTCTCGCTTGCCTCACGCTTTGACGCGTCGGCTATGTTCGGTACGTAGCCCTCAAGCGCGGCTCTCAGCGACTCACGCACGCGCGCGTCCTCGATGGTTCTAAGCACAGATGCCGCGTTCTTTGGTGCGCCGACAAGGTATTCGATATCGTCGCTTCTGCAGCTGTGGACCGTAAGCGACGGAAAAAGCTTCTTTATGCGATTGAACGCGAGGGACGGGAAACGCTCACCGCCGCCGATCTCCGAGCGGTGCGTGAAGATATAGAGCTTCTCAGAGGGTATCGAGAATGCGCGCTCAACGTACATAAGCTCGTCAGACGAGCGAGAGTCAACGTCGCTTGCAAGCTCAATTCCGAGATCTGCAAGCGCGCGTCGGTCGCTCGAGGAGAACATACCGCCGTCGTCGATGGCGGCAGGGAATTCGTTTTCACAAAGACCAATGACCATAGCGTACTTCTGACCCGATGCGCGAAGCATAGCCGCAGAACCGATGGTGACCTCGTCGATAGAGGTAGGAATGCTGCCTATCTCGGTCTTATCAAATATTGTCTTAAGTATGAGCGAAAGCTCCTCGTCGTCGGCTTCCTCGTCTCCGATAGTCTCGCCGATCTCGGCAAGTGTCGAGAGGATGAGAGAATAAAGTCTTGCGAGCTCACGCGCCTGCTTTACGTCACCTCGCTCAGCCGCCTTTTGCGCAAGTGTCGAGAGCTTGTCCTCAAGAGAAATATTGCAGATATAACTGTAGATTGCACGGCACTTGTCTGCTATCGTGTAAGAAGCGTCAAGCATTAAAAAGAGCTTGAGCAGAGGCTCACACACAGCCTCTCGTGCTCGGTTAGCAGACTCAAGTATCTCTTTGCCTCGCTCGGATATCTCGGGCACAAATCCGTCAGGATTCATATTCCAATCGCCCTCGTAGAAGCGTGAGCCGTGGATGCTCCAGGTGTTGACGTATTCCTCAAAGAGATACGCATCGTGCGCGTCCACGTCGCAAAGTCCGGTCTTGAGATGCGAGAGCAGATCGGATGCCTGCCAATTGTAACGCTTAATTCGGAGCGCGGAAAGTATAAGCTTTATTGCGGGCATCGAGCAGAGGTCGCTCTTTTTTGAGAAGAAAAAGGGAATTTCCGCGTTAGCAAGCGCGCTGTCGATAATTCCTTCGTATTTCTGCGGATCGCGCATCACGATAACGATATCACGCGCCCTTGCACCCTCGCTAAGAAGCTTGCGTATGTGCGCCGCGACCGCCTCGCACTCAGAGTAAGGGTTACTGCACACCTCGCAGATTATGTTTCCGTCTGGGCTCGGTGTGTCGCTGTTCGCCGTCGTGTCAAGCTTCCAGAGGTTCTTAGTCAGATAAGCAAGTGCGGGGGAGCTCGTGCGTCTGTTCTCCCCGAGCGTGACCTCGGTCGCACCGCCGTACCTCTCTGCAGAGCGTCTGAGAAGCGTCAGCGCACGCGTGATGCTCTCGGTGCTGATGCGGTTATCGTCGGGAGAGAGAAGCGGCAGAGTTATACTTACGTTATCCGCCTGCTTGAACATACTCTCGATAATTCTGTGCTGAACAGATGTAAATGATGTAAACGAGTCTATATATACGTTCGCGTCTGCAAAGAAATTATGTTTTTCGAGAACGTCGGAGAGCTTCGAGAGATCGTCGGCAGAGTCGCTGTATTTCTCGGATACAAAGTTATCAAAGCAAGCGTAGATGAGTGCCAAGTCATACAGCCTTGTCCTGAGCGCCGAGTCATCGGGGAGCTTCTTTGAAGCAAGCTCGAGATGCGCGGGATTTATGCCCGATGCCTTGAATTCGTTGATAGTCGTGAGCATCAGATCGGTCATACCTGAGTCGGAAGCGTGAGTTTTGAACTCAACGAGCAGAGGCTCAAGCTCGCGCAGAGTTTTCCACATAAGCAGCGAGCGCATAGGCTTCGTGACATAGGAATATGAGAGCCCACCGTACTCGCGGCAGACTCTGTTGTAGAGTCGCGAGAAGCTCAGTATCTCAAGCGAAAGCTGAGCTCGCGTTCCGAGAAGCTCGAGCGACTGACGCTCGAACTGTACCGCCTCCTGATCGGGAATGATAAGAAAGCTCTTTTTATTTTCTTTGAAGTCGCGCTCGATGCGAGAGAATATCTCTCTCGTCTTGCCGCTTCCGTAGCTTCCAAAAATTAATTCTATCATAGCGTCTCCAAATCAATAGATTTCATTTACCGAGCGCGCCTCGGGAATGGCGATCTTGTTTTTGAATTTATAGTAATAATGTCTTCTGACAATAATGATGTTTTCGTCTTCTTTGCGCGAGGTAAAATAATATCTGCGCTTCTTGCTGATACCACGCGAGAAGAAAAATCCCTGAGTCACGATAACGCAGAGACGGTCGGGGTCGGCGGATGTCTCGCGCACAAATCCCGCAAAATAGGAGTCGGGGCGGATAGCGCTCTTCTTTGCCGGCAGAAATACGTAAACGTCCTTGTCCTTGACAAGAGGCCTGTTAATTCTCGTCGCACGCCTGCTGCCGAACACTGTCAGCGACGTTCCGATTGCCGAGAAGAGAAATATAAAGGGAAGAGCCACGATAAACGCAGAGGTTGAGATAAGCAGAATTGCACTCGACTTAAGAACGGTCAGGATTATCAGAATTATTTGTATCGTGGTCGTGACGAAAGCAAAGTGGCGCACCGCATAGAGAATATCCTTGTATATACGGAAGAAGGAGGCGTTTTTGAGTGCTTTGATAAAATAGGCAAAAAATCCTTCCTCGGAATAGGTCTCATTTCTACGCGCTTGATGTGTAAAAGTCGACTCTATCGCATCGCGCTTGCGCAGAAGTCGCTTTGTCGAAGGAGTTCCGCGCTCGATCTCTCCCTTAAGAGATGCAATCTCGCGGCGCAAACGCTGATTTTCAAGCGTGAGCTCACGTATACGTGCCTTGTCCTCTTCACTTCTTTTATTCTTATTTGCTTTAGATTTTTTTGCCATATCAACCCTCGCAAAAAGATATTTATACATATATATTATAGCAGAAAACTTTATCAAAAACAAGAGAAAATAATGACAAAGAGGGGAAAAATACGCATTTTGTGTAATAATTGTAGAAAAAGCATGCTAAGTTCAGTAACTGTTACAAAATTCGTCATAAAATCTTCACAAAAGCAGAGTATAATTATAATCGTAGGCTGATAATTGATTAAAGAAAGGATTATGATATGAAGGATTTGGAAAATGGTTTCGGCTCGATATCTGACGGCACCGAAGACCAGGACAACAAAGACTTAATTGATAAGGTGACAGATAGTGTTCAAAATAATCAAGACATCGAAGAAAGCGTACAACAAGGTAAGGAAGAGCTTGAAGTCAAAGTCGAAAATAATGACGAAGAAGAAAAAAGCTCTCATTCGCAAGAAGAAGCAGCTTGGACAGAAGGTGATCATACTGAAAGCAAAACAGATAGAGCTGACGGACAAGCTCGATCCGATGAAGCAGTAAGAGGTTACTCATCCTACTATAAGCCGCCGTACTACGTTCCAAATTTTACTACGTCAGATCAGAATAATTCTACAACTCAGGTGACTGAGGAAATAAGATTTGAGAGCAATAAAAAAGCTAAAAAGTCGCCAGCGATAAAGACCTTTTTGTTACTTTGCGTAATTTTGGTCTGTTTTATCGCATCATTTGCGCTCGGCGCGCTCTCGGGTTCGTTTTTGCCGAACGTATCTGTAGGTAAAGGCGATACTATCGACCTTAAGGATGAGTCGATAACCGTAGTAAAGAATTCTCCCACGCTCGACATAATCGAGAATATGCCCTCGGATTACGTTCCTCAGACTTTGCCCGAGGTCGTGCAGAAGGTCGGCAACAGTGTTGTTGAAATAAGCACCTCAAGTGTAGTAACCGACCGCTTTTACGGTCAGTACGTAACCAGCGGCGCGGGTAGCGGAGTTATCATCGCGCAGAATGATACAGCAGGATACCTGCTGACAAACCACCACGTTATCGAAAATGCAAAGTCTATAACCGTTCGTCTGACCAACAAAGAAGAGTACGAGGCAACTGTACTTGGCAGCAACAGAAATCTCGATCTCGCGGTCATCAGAATTGAGAAGAAGCTCAACGAGAGCTTTACCGTCGCTCCTATCGGAGATAGCTCAAAGCTCATTGTCGGTCAGGATATTATCGCGATTGGAAACCCACTTGGCTCGCTCGGCGGAACTGTTACAGACGGAATTGTCAGCGCGCTCGACAGAAACGTGAGCATTGACGGTGTTTCGATGACTCTGCTTCAGCACAATGCGGCGATAAACCCCGGAAACTCGGGCGGTGCGCTCTTCGATATGATGGGTAATCTCGTCGGTATCGTCAACGCGAAGACTTCCGAGACGGGAATTGAAGGACTTGGCTTTGCAATACCCGTAAATATCGCATTCGAGTATTTCAGAGGTATTATGCAGGCGTCCTCGATCGGCGCGAGCGTCGATTACGGCTATAACTCCGAGCGTATCTACGGCGTGTACGTTGTAAAGGCAGACGCAGACAGCAAGTTCAAGCGCCTTGACCGAATTATTGACATTGAGGGAACCGAGATCAAAGATCTTAACGATTTTTATTCACGTCTTGACGATTTCTCATCGGGGGACACAATAAAGATCACGGTCGTAAGAGAAAAGGTAGAGACAGTTATAGAGATCACTTTGAGTCAAAACTGATTTTTGAGATAAAAAAGAGGTTAGAATGTATCACATACTTGTTGTTGACGACGAATCGAGAATTCGTTCGATCATAAAAAAATATGCTGAGTTCGAGGGTCACACCGTTACCGAAGCGGCAGACGGAATGGAGGCTGTGCATTTCTGCAGAAGTGCTGAGTTCGACATCATAGTTATGGATATTATGATGCCCGAGTTAGATGGTTTCTCGGCGTGCAGAGAGATCAGAAAGATCACACAGACACCCATAATAATGCTCTCGGCAAGGGGCGAGGAATATGACAAGATCAACGGCTTTGAAGTTGGAATTGACGACTATGTTGTCAAGCCCTTTTCACCGAAGGAGCTTATGCTTCGAATTGAAGCCGTAATGAAGCGCGTAAAGCGCAATTATTCCGAAGCTGTTCAGAAGGAAAACGTGGTTATAAGCCTTGACCATGGAGGACTTAAGGCTGACGTTACCGCGCGACTCGTCTATATCGACGGCGAGCGCATCGAGATGTCCCCGAAGGAGTACGATCTGTTCTTCTATATGCTCGCGAACCGCAATATCGCGATCTCGAGAGAGAAGTTCATCAGCGACGTCTGGGGATACGATTTCTACGGAGACGTCCGCACACTTGATACTCATATCAAACTTTTGCGCAAGAGTCTCGGGCGATACGCAAATCTTATAGTTACGCTTCGAGGTGTAGGATATCGCTTTGAAGGTTAAGACATTTTTACTGTGGACCGAAACTTAGGAGAGAGGAGAGGCAATATGGAAGCAGAAAAGAATGCTCGTCCAAAAGGCCGTATACGCATTGGCATCAAATGGAAGATGTTTATGATCCTCTTTGCCTTTGTTTCGGTCTTTGTATTTGCAATCTGGCTCTTTCAGATACAGATGCTGCATTATTTCTATCAGACTGCAAAGTTTAACGAGCTTGATAAGGTCGCAAAGGAGATCTCACTTGCTCTGGGTGACGATAACAAGGTCATTACGGTCGCCGAGACGAGTGCAGACGAGTTTTCAAACGACGTCTGGGTATATCGCATAGAAGACGGTAGACTTAACGAAAACAACAAGCTCGTGCATTCGGACGGAACGCGTGAGGAGATAGGCTATTTCCTTGAACCAAACTTCGAGGATCTCTACGAGAGAGCACTTGCAAATAAGAACAAATACGTTGCCATAGTGCCGATGAGAAACTTCAAGGGAAGCTACTATGAGTTCAAGATAATCGCGGACAACGCAAACGACGCGGGAAGCTATCCGTATATTTCGGGAAACGTTAGAACGCTCAATGTAATCCACGTAAACGTAATGGAACACAAGGGGGAGAGCTACGTGCTTTTCCAGCGCGCAAGCATCTCACCGCTCGTTACAATGATCAGTATGCTTGAAAACCAAGTTATGTTTACGGGAGTTTTGCTTGTGATCTTCGTTCTGATCATGGCTGCGATAATGGCAAAGCTGATCACAAAGCCGATCGAGCAGATAAACAGATCGGCGAAGAGCTTGGCACTCGGAAAGTATGATACCGAGTTTGAGGGCAGAGGATACCGAGAGATCGATGAACTGTCGGATACGCTCAACTTCGCGGCGCACGAGCTATCCAAGAACGACAGACTCCAAAAGGACCTTATCTCCAACGTATCTCACGACCTGCGCACGCCGCTGACTATGATCAAAGGATACAGCGAGGTAATGCGAGACATCCCCGACGAAAATACCCCCGAGAACGTTCAGGTTATAATAGACGAGACGACGCGACTTACCGATCTCGTTAACGATATGCTCGACCTCTCAAAGCTTCAGGCGGGCTCGCGCGCACCTGATATGCGTGAGTTTTGTCTTAGCGAGATGCTTCGCAGCACGATGTACAGATATGAAAAGCTGACGATGCAGGACGGATATACGATCGAGCTTTCGATAGACAAAAACGCGTACGTTATAGCCGACAGTACTATGATACTGCAGGTCATCTATAATCTTATCAATAACGCGATCAACTATTCGGGCGATGACAAGCACGTAAGTGTGGTGCAAAAGCTTTCGGGCGATACCGTCATCGTTAGCATCACCGACACGGGTGAGGGAATTGCCGAGGAAAACATTCCGCTCATTTGGGATAGATATTATAAGGTCGACAAGGTCCACAGACGCGCCACGGTCGGCACGGGACTCGGTCTGTCTATTGTCAAGGAAATTCTCGAGCTCCACAACGCCACCTACGGCGTGACTAGCACGCTTGGCAAGGGATCGACCTTCTGGTTTGAGCTTAAGACGTCGGACAGTAGTGAATACGACGTTGAGCTCGTAGATTTTTGACACTAAAGGAAAGATATGCTGACTTTTAATAACGAAAAGCTGAAAAGTGTACTCCGTTGCCCGATATGCAACTCGGAGATGGATATATCATATGAAAACAGCGCAACGCTGTTCTGTAAAGGCGCAAAAAAGCATTGTTACGATTTTGCGTCGGGCGGATACGTAAATCTTTGCCGCCCCGGACAGAGCGGAGGAGGAGACTCCAAGCAGGCGGTGCGCGCGAGAAGCGATTTTCTTGATCTCGACTACTATGCGCCCGTGCGCGACAAGCTCTGTGAGCTGCTTTGTAGTTTACTTGAAACACAAAAACAGCCGATCGTCATTGACGCAGGTTGCGGAGAGGGGTATTACTCAACTGCGATTGCTAAAAACGACTTTGCGCTTGCAGGCTTTGATCTGTCTAAATTCGCGACCGACGCGGCGGCAAAAAGAGCCAAGCGAGAGGAGCTCCACAACGCTTTTTACGGTGTTGCGAGCGTTTTCGAGCTACCGATAGCCGACGGCGCGGCAGATGCCGTCGTGAATATCTTCGCGCCCTGTGTTGAGAGTGAATATTCACGCGTATTGCGCGACGGAGGATACCTCATCATCGCTTGCGCTGGCCCCGATCATCTACTCGGACTCAAGAGAGCGATCTATCGCGAAATACACAAAAACAATACCCGCGCTGATATGCCTACGGCACTTTCCAAGATCGACTCAGTGCGCGTAAAATATGAGATAGATTTGAATTCGAACGAGGCTATCAAAAATCTCTTCGCGATGACACCGTACTATTGGAAGACCTCGCAGGAAGACGTAAAAAAGCTTGACGGCCTCGACTCTCTCCACACCGAGATCGACGTTATATTTGAAATATACAAAAAATAAAAAGGACGGACATTATGACTACTCCCGAGATAACTTTGATAATTCCTATGTATAACGAAAACGCGATAATTGCCGATACCGCAAAAACGCTCCACGAATATATGTCGGCTCACTTTGAGTCTTACGAGATACTTTTCTCGGACGATGGATCGAAGGACGGCTGCGGTGATACGGTAAGGGCTCTCGACCTCGACTCTGTGCGCGTCGTCGGATATCCCGATAATCACGGCAAGGGATGTGCTGTGCGCACGGCTATGCTTGAAGCGCAAGGAGAGGTGGTAATGTTTACCGATGCCGACCTCGCGTACGGAACTGAGGTTATCAGACGCGCTTATGATATGCTTATGTCGTCTCCAGAGGCATCAATGCTCATCGGCTCGAGAAATCTCTCCAAGGACGGATACGAGGGTTATACCGCCATCCGCAAAATTATGTCCAAGGCTTACATAAAGGTACTTTGCATTGTAGGTGGCTTCAAGCTTTCCGATTCGCAGTGCGGATGCAAGGCTTACAAACAGACAGCCGCAAAGGACATCTTCGCTCGTTGCAAGGTCGACGGTTTTGCTTTCGACTTTGAGAGCATCATCTGGGCGCAGAAGCTCGGATATAAGATCATAGAGATGCCCGTTAAGATCATCAATCACCGCGAGTCTACCGTGCGCGTGTTCAGGGATACTGTAAAAATGCTACGCGATCTGGTCAGAATACGCACGGGGGTAGCGCGCGAATGCCGCAAAATGCAGGCAGAAAGGACGAAGTGATATGGAATTTTCAACACTCCTTGAAGAAAGAAGAAGCATCAGAGACTACGCGCCCGACACGTCGGTCAGCGCAGAGGATATAAAGAAAATGATCTATGCCGCACAGCAGGCACCCTCGTGGAAGAACTCGCAGTCGGGAAGATATTATGCAGTTATCACTCCTGAGCTTGCCGAGACTCTGCGCACCACCTGCTTGCCCGAATTTAACCGTGATCGCACAGTTGGCGCGGCAGGATATATAGTCACCACCTTCAAGAGCGGCAACGCAGGCTTCCGCCCAGACGGAACTCAGACCGATGCGCTCGGAAATGGATGGGGCGCATATGATCTCGGTTTGCAGAACGAAAATCTTCTGCTCAAGGCTCGCGAGCTCGGCTACGATACGCTCATTATGGGACTTCGCGACGAGGCGAGACTACGCGAGATGCTCTCAATACCCGATGACGAGATAATGGTTGCAGTCATCGCTATCGGCAAGCGCGCAAGTAACCCCGATAAGCCTAAGCGCCGCGATATCGACGAAATAGTGAAAATATTCTGAGGAGACGTATGAGTAAATTTCTGATAGTTCATCCCGATGAGCTGAGTGTAAAATGGATCGAAAGACTCAAATCTTTAGGAGTTGACACGCTCTGTATACATTCTGTCGGCGGAACAGAGGCACACGAGCATCTTGCTAAGATGCTTGAGGGACAGAAAAGCGACGAAGTTAAGTCGCTCTTTGATCTCGCTACCACAGAGGGCTTGAGCGTTGAATATGAGCTTCACGCCGCGTCTTATCTGCTCCCGAGAGAGCTTTTTAAGAGCCATCCCGAGTATTTCAGAGTAGATGCAAACGGAGAGAGGACTACAAGCTTTAACTTCTGCGTGAGCAATAAAGAAGCACTCGACTTTGTCTCAAAGCGCGCCGCAGAGCTTGCGGATACGCTTTATGCAAGCTCGGACAAGTTCTATTTCTGGCTCGACGACGGCAAAGATCTCCACTGTCACTGTGATAAGTGCCGCGAGCTTTCTCCTTCGGATCAACAGCTTCTCGCGCTTAACTCAATGCTTGAAGCAATAAAAGAGAAGCGCCCCGACGCAAAGCTTGCATATCTCGCGTATTGCACGACTACCGATGCGCCCAAGAAGATCAAGCCGCACAAGGATATCTTCCTTGAGTACGCGCCCTTTGAGCGCGACCGCAAGCTGCCTGCGAGAGTTATGAGTGAAGCAGAAAGAGAGAATCTCGCAAAGCTCTTCGAGGTCTTTGGCAAGAAGGACTCCAAGATACTTGAGTATTGGTATGATAACTCGATGTTCTCGGGTTGGAAAAAGCCGCCGAAGGATATGACGGTCGACAATGAAATGGTTGTCGATGACGTCAGTTTTTACCGCGAGCTCGGATTTGAGAATATCGGCTCGTTTGCTTGCTATCTCGGTAGCGACTACGAAGAGCTCCACGGCGAGCCCGATCTTTCCGCATTCAAAAACGTATAATAAAAAAGCCTTCGATCGAAGGCTTTTTTTATTGAGATTATTTATGATAAAGCTTTTTGGTAGCGTACACCGGCTCGCAGGTGAGATTAATACCAAGCTTGCGATAAACCGTGCTGTCAACGCTCGAGGGAATTACAGTGATGTGCGCCTGGCATCCGATCAGCTTCGGGAGCTGAGCCATAGCCTTAGCTGCGATATCGCAGGTGGTTGCCGAGATCGCGAGCGCGATGAGTATCTCATCTGCGTGAAGTCTTGGGTTGTGATTGCCGAGGTTTTCGATCTTGAGCTTCTGTATAGGCTCGATGACCTCAAGCGGCAAAAGCAGATAATCGTCGTCGATATCTCCAAGCTTCTTGAGTGCATTGAGAAGTGCCGCCGCAGACGGTCCCATAAGCTTTGAGGTCTTTCCGGTCACGATGCAACCGTTCGGCAACTCGATCGCCGCCGCAGGCTCTCCCGTAAGCTCAGCTTTTTCAATCGCAGGAGCAACTACCTTGCGGTAGCTTACGTCAATTCCGACCTGCTTCATAATGATCTCAGCCTTGTAGACATCGTCAGCATCTGCAATTCCGTTTCTCTTGGAGCAGAGAATATCGTAATATCTTCTGATGATCTCCATCTTTGATGCGTCGCAGACCGCCTTGTCGTCGGTGATGCAATATCCTGCCATATTAACGCCCATCTCTGTCGGAGATTTGTAGGGACACTCACCGTAGATCTTTTCAAAAATATCCTTGAGAACGGGATATATCTCAATATCTCTGTTGTAGTTTACTGCGGTCTTGCCTGTGGCTTCAAGGTGGAATGGATCGATCATATTGACATCGTGCAGGTCGATGGTAGCCGCCTCGTACGCCATATTCACGGGATGCTTGAGCGGGATGTTCCAGACGGGGAAGGTCTCGAACTTCGCGTATCCCGCCTTGATTCCTCTCTTGTGATCGTGGTAGAGCTGAGAGAGGCAGGTCGCCATCTTTCCGCTGCCCGGACCGGGTGCGGTGATAACAACGAGCGGGCGGGTAGTTTCGATATATTCGTTCTTTCCGTAGCCCTCGTCGCTTACGATCTTGCGAAGATTTGAAGGATATCCCTCGATATGATAGTGACGGTAGACTCTGATACCGAGATTTTCAAGTCTCTTGATAAAGAGGTCGACCGAGGAGTGAGGTGCGTACTGCGTGATAACGACTCCGCCGACTAAAAGCCCGATCTCGTTAAAGGCATCTATCAGTCTGAGCGTATCCATATCGTATGTGATACCAAGGTCACCTCTGACCTTGCTTTGCTCGATTGAGGATGCCGAGACTACGATGATGACCTCAGCGTCGTCCTTCATCTTAAGGAGCATCTTGATCTTACTGTCGGGACGGAAACCGGGAAGAACGCGCGACGCGTGGTAATCGTCAAAGAGCTTGCCGCCAAACTCCAGATAGAGCTTGCCGCCAAAGCTTGAAACGCGCTCCTGTATCTTCTCGGACTGAAGCTTTATATATTTATCGTTATCAAATCCAATACTATTCATAAAGATCCTCGCAAAATAGAATTACCTATATATTTTAATATATTTTTACCGATTTTTCAATAGGAAAACGAAATTTTTTTAAAAATATCAAAGTCCGTCGATATATCTGCAAGCCGCAAGTGCCGCAACTGCACCGTCAGCCGCCGCAGTTGTTACTTGACGTATTTTCTTAGTTCTGCAGTCGCCCGCAACGAAGACGCCCTCGGTGTCGGTAAGGCAGTTCTCGTCCGCGATGATGTAGCCGTAATCGTTGAGCGCGGTAACGTCAGCAAATGCCTCATTCTCGGGCTTCTGACCGATAGCCACGAAAATCCCGTCAAGCGCGAGTTTCGATTTTTCACCGCTAACGGTGTTCTTGAGCTCGATAGCGCAAAGCTCGCCGTCCTTGCTCTCAAGCGAGGTCACGACCGTGTCGAATATCATACTTACGTTGCTCTTACCCTCGAGTATCTGCAAAAGTTTCTTCTCGCCCGTCATAAACGAGAGGTTTTGAATTATGACTACCTCAGAGCAAAGCTCGGAGAGCATCACAGCCTCTTGAAGTGCGGTATTACCGCCGCCAATGACCGCGACCTTGCGTCCTGCAAAGAACGATCCGTCGCAGACTGCGCAGAAGGATATACCCGATCCGATAAGAGCCTCCTCGCCCTCAAGACCGAGGTGTCTGTGCTTCGAGCCGGTGGCGATGATCACCGCCTTTGCCTCGAAATCACCGTATTCGGTAGTAACTACCTTGTGAGTTTTGCAGTCAGTTATCTTCGTAGCCTCTGCAAGCTCGATCTCGGCACCGTGTGCCATGACCTGCTCAAGCATCTGCTCAGCAAACGCACTGCCGCTGATCTCCATTACAGAAGGGTAGTTTTCAAGCTTGGGGGAATAAGTTATCTGACCTCCAAAGTTTTCTTTTTCGAGTAAGAGCACGCTCTTGTCTGCTCTGAGCGCGTAGAGTGCCGCGGTCATACCCGCAGGACCTGCGCCAATAACGATAATATCCTTCATATACTGCTTCTGCCTTTCAAATTTAAAATCGATAAAATCAATATGGTGGGCAAAGCTTTAGGCGATGCCCACCTTAGATTGTTATTACTTGCCGTAGGAATCAGCAAACTTGCGAATATTGGAAACGTTCTGGATCTTTGCTACCTTGTCTCCGTCGATAACGACGAGAGTGGGAGCAGAAACGATACCGTACTGCTTTGCGAGGTCAGGCTGCTGATCAGCATAGATCTTCTCAAATACTACGCCTGCTTCTCCAAGGAACTTCTCAGCCATCTTGCAGTTAGGGCAAGTGGTGGTTGCGAAGAGGATCATCTTGGTCTCGCTTACCATAGTAGACGCGCAGTTGCACTCATCAAAGATATCCTCGTGCTCAAAGTTACCGAACTTACGCTTGGACATAGAATCAGCAATATTGTAGAGCTTACGGTTCTTGTATTCCTCAGCCTTGCCGTCGTTCCAAGCCTGAACGGGACGGTAGTAACCGGTAATACGGCTGTAGAC
>JAFTKL010000078.1 GCA_017453285.1 Clostridia bacterium
CTGACGCGGACCGCTCTCGGCACTTCCCTCGGCATATCCGTAATCTACGTTACCCGAGCTTATGTCAAAATCCCACGCGGGACCCGCGTAGAGCTTTCCGTTTGGAGCCTTGTAAAAATAGCAACTGAACATATAGTGATCGAGATTTGCAAACATCTCGTTAACTATGTACATATCGACAAACGAGTCAACATCTATCAGCTCGCATATGTTATCCCAATCCTGCTCACTCAGCGCGTCAAGGCAGGAGCTGAGATACTTCGTAACGTACTTCAGATGCACGTCAGGATCGTACGCGGGATCAGACGAACTCGGAGACTTGATGAGGTAAGGCAGTTGGTAGTCAAGCTCCACGTAATCGTATCCCGCCTTGCCCTCCTCGTTTGCTCGCGCGTCAAGCTCGATCAAAAATCCCATCTGCGCAGGATCGTCGTAAAAGCTCTCTCCGATATCCACTCTGCCCTCTCCGACCTGTATCTGATCGCAAAGCAAGTAGACACCCATATATTCACCGTTGAGGTAAAGCTCAACGAATTCGTTCATACTCGAAAAATCAAGTCCGCTCATACGCTGTGCCATTTCGTATGCAAGCGCGTTGCGCGAGAGTGACTTGTCGCAGTGGTTTGCTATCAGAGTCCAGCTCTTTGCCTCGTAGTCGCTTCCGAACATCGAACGCTTCTCGGTAAATTTGATGCGGTAGGACTTCTTTTCCATCCCCCACGAGCTGTTGCCGCGTCCGCGTATCTCCGCAGCGACATTCTCAAAGCAATAGCTCTCATCGGCATTCTCAAGAGTCACCGTGCAAACCTTGTAATGTACCTTGCTCGTCACTCCGCCGCCGTCCTCGGTATCGATCGAGATGATCGGAGTGTCGAGATATATCGGCTTATATGCAGCGTAATAAGTAATTCCGTTCGACTCCTCGTTATCCACTCTCGCCGTGTCGACAACACCGTCGCTCCATCCGAGGAATTCATAAGCAAACGACGGCTCCGGGAGCTTGCACTCAACCGTTTCTCCGCGCTTTGCGACCTTAGTCTCGTTCAGGATGGTCTTACTTCCGCGTGTAACAACGTATTTTACCGCAAAATAATTACTGTCAAGCTCAAATATCGGATAAAGTTCAAGATCCTCGCTTATCGGTCCGTCCCTGCGAAAAGTTCTGGTAAGTCCGTCCGACCAAGACACGAAAACGTAGCCCTCGTCGGCGATCGCCTCGACTCTTGATCCGTTCTTTCCTTCTTTAACGGTCTGCTCAAGTTTGCCAGTGATCCTTCCACCCTCGGTCTCAAGGTATCTTACGCTATATTTTTTAGGATCTGTTGTAGCCTCGCTGAGCATACTGCTCTCGCTTTCCTTTTCTCCGTCAGTTTCTGTGAGATCCGTATCGGTAGCCTCTTCATCCTCGCCGCACGAGCAGATACAAAGCAGAAACGACAGTATCAAAAGCAGACAAAGCAGCCCGAGTATTCTGTTTTGTGCCATTGTCTGCTCCTTTCTGCAGTTAAGAGTTCTCTCTGTCAAGCAGATCTATCAAGTCGGCTATAACTCCCTCGTCGTTAGAGCACAGGCAGTGCTTGCAGATCGCTTTTACATTATCGTTTGCGTTAGACGGGCAGGCTGAGATATCCGCGAGTCTGAGCATTTCGAGGTCGTTGTCGTAGTCGCCCACGCAACAGAGCGTCATCGGGCGGTCGAAATACTCCTTAACGAGTCTCTCGAGTCCCGCCGCCTTGGTAACACCAAGCGGAATTATCTCGATCATAAAGGACGCCGAGCGCGTAACTCCGACCTTGTGTGAATATTTCTCCTTGAGTATCGGATACAGTCTGTCAATGCACTCATCCGACGCGACTATGTTGGTCTTGTAAAGGTCAAGCTCGCCCCAACGCTCGAGCGGAAGATAGCTTCTCTCCATAAAGTCGGGAAGTCTTTCGTATTCTCTCTTGACTATCGGGTTGTCGAAATTGTAGCCGACAAAGCCTTTGTCGTAGGTCGCTCTCGAGCCTATCTCGTCCTCTATGCTTCTCGCAAAGCTTACGATCTCGATCACGTCCCGGCTGTCAACGAACTCCTGTCTTATCGCGCGATCCTCGCCAAAGTCGTAAATGCAGGTTCCGTTGCCGAGCACCGCAGGCATATTGACATGCTCGCGCGGATCAGGTATCGGCTTGCGTATAAAGAGCGGAAGTCTGCCCGTGGCAAAGGTAAAATGTCCGCCGTTTTCGCAGAAATACTTCACACTCTCCAAATTTCTCCCGACGATATACGACTTCGTACCGAAATAAGTTCCGTCGAGGTCGGTTGCTATAACTATATTTTCAAATTTCTTCATTTTCACTCGCAATCTGCTCTGAGTATGGTAAGCAGTTTTTCAAAATTGTCGGGTAGCGGAGCCGAAAACTCCATTCTCTCTTTGGTTCTCGGATGTGTAAGTATCAGTTTTGCGGCAAAGAGGCACTGACCGCAGATGTGCGACTTGTGTCTGTGTTCGAACGGACTTGCTCCGCCGCCGTAGACCGTGTCGCCCATAAGCGAGTGACCAATTGAAGCCATATGCACTCTTATCTGGTGCGTTCTGCCCGTCTCGAGCCTGCACTCGATATGCGTGAACTGCCCAAATCTCTCAAGCACGCTCCAATGCGTTATCGCCTCGCGGCTCTTATATTCGTCGGAGCGTATGACCGCCATCCTCTTGCGGTCAACGGGGTGTCTGCCTATCGGTGCGTCGACCGTTCCGCAGTCCTCCTTGAAATTTCCTCTTGCTATCGCGTGGTATATTCTCTCGACTCGGTGGTGCTTTATCTCCTCCGCCAAGAACAGATGCGCCTCGTCGTTCTTTGCCACGACGAGAAGTCCGCCAGTGTCCTTGTCGATTCTGTGCACGATTCCCGGTCTGATGACTCCGCCGATACCCGAGAGCTGACCCTCACAATGATAAAGCAGAGCGTTGACGAGCGTGCCGTTCGGGTTTCCCGGCGCGGGATGCACCACCATTCCCTCTGCCTTGTTTACCACGATGATGTCTGCATCCTCATAGATCACGTCTATAGGGGTATTTTCGGGTGCGGCATCCGACGGCTCGGGCGCGGGGATCGACACAGTAATTACGTCTCCCTCGCGGAGCTTATAGTTCTTCGCGAGCTTGCCCGAAGCTCCCTCGAGCAGTACCTCGCCGCTCTCGATCAGCCTTACCGCCGCCGAGCGCGTGAGGTCACTATTCTCACAAATAAAAACGTCGACACGCTTTCCCTCGTCACTCCCGGTCGACACAAGGCGCAACAGAGAGTCGGCGGCGCATAGCGTGTCGTCGGCATATTCAGTTTCAAAAAATATCTCTCTGTTCATAGCCTCTTTCTCTTATTTCTATATTTCCGACGCCTCACGGCGTCGGAAATATTTATTTAGTGTTCATAAGTCCCCAAACGAGCTTATTGTCCTTTTCGATAAGCGGAATAAAGGTAGGTCTTGCAGGCGCTCCGCTGTTGGGGGAATGAAGCACCAGCCAAAGCTGTCCGTGCTCGTCGGTAAAGAGCGAGCCGTGTCCGCCGTCCGCTCCGTCGCCAAACTCACGGCAGAAGAGCAGATCTCTCTCTGCCACCCACGGTCCGTCGATCTCGCCGCTCTCGCTTCTCGCGACGGCAACCGAATATCCGCTTGCCACGCTCGGCGACCAGAGCATATAGAGCGTACCGTCTTTAGCGCGGTAGAAATGCTCGCCGTCCATACATCCGTTGCTCTTCCAGGAGTTGTCCTCGGGGCTGAGTGTAGCCTCAAAAACGAGCTGAGGCTCGGAAATGAAGTGCGAGAGATCCTCGCTGAGCTTTGCCGCGTAGAAGTAGCCCGTCGGCGCGTCGACCGTCATCCACTCCTTTGAGTAGACCATCCACGGCTGTCCCTCTCTGTCGACGTAAAGCGTCGCGTCTATCGTATACTCATCGTCGGGAGTCGAATGTCCGGGCTCGCCCGCCGCGTTTTTGGATATCGGAACGAAGGGCCCCTCGGGACTGTCGGCCTCGAGCACGATGCAGCCTCTGTGACCTCCCGGCACCTGCCAATTTCCCTTCATAGAGTCCTTGACCTTATAGTCGCAATCGTGCGCTCCGCACGCGTAGGTCGTGAACAAATAAAACTTTCCGTTGTACTGATGCAGCTCGGGAGCCCATGGGCAGCTCTTCTCTGCCGTCTTGATGCCGTAGCTCTCAAGATCAGTATGCTTGATCATATCGATCTTCTGCCAAGGACCTTCGAGTGAGGTCGAGCGGTAGCACACCCAACCCGTGCCGTAAAGGTAGTAGTAGCCGTTATGATATACGGCATTGGGATCGCGCATCGTGGCACCCGTTTCGTAGATAACGAAATTATCTACGACTCTTTTGTCCTCTACCGTGTCAACTCCCATATATGCAAAGAGATTGTCGGTACTTCCAACGTCAACGACGGTAGTTCCCGTCATAAGCTTTATGGACTGCGTCTCGCTGTCATAGCACTTATTGAGAAAATACTGTATCGCGCACATTCTTGCTTTCTCGCCTCTGTACGCAATAGCAACGGTATAGCTATCACCGTTAGCAAAAGCTTCAATGCCGAACTCACCGACTTTGAGCTTTCTTCTGACAGTTCTGACCTCTTCACGTTTATCATCACCTATGAGTATCTCCTTCTTCGCGCTGCCGTCCGCAATATCGGATGACATCGTTTTGACGGTATTTCCCGTAAGATCCTCAAGAGCATCTCTCAGATACGCCATATCCGAGCGGACCTGCGCATCGGTATCAAAGTTATACGAGAGCACGAACTCGGTCTTCTCGCCCCTCTTGGCAACGACCACTTCTTTAGGCTCTTCGATGGGTTTGTTCTCGGTAATATCGTTTGTCATATCGGTGTTTCCCTCTCCCATATTCTCAACGTCGTCAGAGGTGTCAGTGCAAGCAACGCTTGATATCATCAGGAAAAACAAGCAGGCAAGTGCGATTATTCTCTTTAGCATATGCCCTCCTTTGCTCTTTGCGAGTTATCCTTACGAGTCGCCGTTCTCGGTAGTATCCTGCTCGGGCTCTGCGCCTTCGGCATTTTCGCCCTCTGCGATCTTCGCCGCCTTCTGCATCTTCTCTGCCTTTGCCTCCTGCACCATTGAAATGATGCACCATAGTATCAGCAGTCCCGCGCCCACGCAAACGAAGCTATCCGCCACGTTGAATATAGCGTTCCAGATATCAGGGAAAGGATAAAAGTCAATAAAATCGACGACTACCTTCTCTCCCTCGTGTATCTCGCCCGTACGAAGCGTGCGGTCGATCATATTTCCTATTCCGCCGCCGATTATCATAGAAAGCGCGGTGCAAGCGAGCTTGCTCTTGGGGCGGAATTTGAACAGATATATCGACATACCGATAATTCCGACGATAGATGCGATCATAAAGACCCATCTGTGCTCGTCAAAGCTGCCAAACGCCGCTCCTCTGTTCTCCGAATATTTAAATCTCAGTATTCCCTCTATGATCACAAACGGTGTCTCTCTGCTTAAGAATTCAACGACCAGCCACTTAGATAGCTGGTCGAGCAGTACGACACCTGCTATTATCAAAATCCAAACGATCACTTTGTCTCCTATCTGTCACGGCTCACAGAAATTTCTGTGCCGTAAGTCTCAGTCTTCCTTTCTTTGTAAGCTCGCCGACCGAGATCACACTGAACTTTCCGTATCCGCGCACCGATATCAGTGCGGGCGGTGTGACCTCGCGATCGGGGCGCTCCTCGCATTCGTAGTCAAGCTCGCAAAGTCCGCTTACTACGCACACGCGCGCGCGCTCGCGCGAAAGATTACAAAGTGCGGCAACGATACAGTCGAGTCTCGCCGATGCGACCGTGTCGCTTATCGGTGCGTATCTTCTCTCAGGAGAGAAATCCTCCCCGAGCGTTACGCGTGAGCATCTGACCTTATCGTGTCCCACTTCTGTCCATTCGTTTATTAAAAAATCGGCAATTTTTGCGTCACACATAACTACGGCACTCACTCCGCCCGTAACGACAATATCCCCGATAACGCTCCTCTCAAGCCCCATTCCGAGCAAGGAGCCCATAAAATCTCTATGAGAGAGGCGCACAAAGCCGCTCCCCTTCACAGATACCGCCTCAATGCCGCTCTCCTCACCGAAATCGGCAAGAGAGGACACATCGCCAACACCCTCCATATAGTCGGGCAAAAAATATATCCTTTTACGCTCCGCATCGCTATATCCGCCAAAGGTCATATACCCCTCCGTACCGAGATACGCGCACGCATAGTGAAGCTCTCTTGGAGACAAAAACGCGCTGATCCCCAATTCACCTCGGATAGCGCGTTTTTTCATATCCTCAAGTCTTGCGTAAAGTCCGTCAAACTCACGTTCGTCTCTCATAGTCAGGCAAGCAATACAAGTACTATGCTCAGCAAGAGATAGGTAACGAAAAAGGAAACGTCTATCGGCAAGCCCTGGAACCAATTAAAGTGTTCGAAAAGCTTTCGAACGGGAAGTATGAGGGGCTCGGTTATAGCGTATAAAAAATCTTCAAACTTATTCGAGTCGCCGGGAAACCACGACATTATTGCCCTGACCAGCATCGCAAGCTGCAGAAGCGTCAGGATCAACACTACCGTATTTTGAAGCAACATCAGCACAAACTGCAAATTAACTAACCTCCTTGTAGGCATAGAAAGCCTACCGACACTCTTTCTTTAGAAAAAATCTCGGTGATGTGACTGTTCGGTCGAAAAATATTCGCCTTATTAGCCCTCAGAGCCTCCAACCATTGCCTCGATGCTGCTGACGTCAACGTTCTTGGGAGCTACTACGAGAGTGGTCTTGCCGACCTTGGTCATCATTCCGCCAACTACCTGAAGCGCGCCCTTGATGTAGTCAAGGATACGGATAGCAAGCTCTCTGCCGATACCGTCCATATTGAGAAGCACGGTATTGCCGTTCATCAGGAACTCGGTGATCTCGCGTGCGTCGTCATAGCTCTTGGGGGTTATGATCTTAAGCGACACGGGGTTAGAATTGAACGTAGGTGCTGCGGGAGCTTCTACGGGGGCTGCGGGTGCGGGGATCTCCTCTTCTACCTCTTCGGTCTCCTCGGCATCCGAGTAAGCGCCGAAATCGTCCATCTCTACGTCGTCTTCAAACGAGTATCTGTTCTTCTTTGTGAAATTAAACATATTTCCCTCCGTATATATAAATTATAATTTTTACTTGATAAAAAGTCTTCTGCCGATACGGACAATATCCGATCCGCACGCGATCGCTTCCTCGAAGCTATCGCTCATTCCCATCGAAATAATGGGCCTACCTATATTATGCAATTTTTTTGCCCAAATGTCAAGAACTTGAGCGTAAGTTTGTTGAAAATATTTTAAATAATCCTCTTTTTTTTCGCATTTTGGTGCCATTGTCATAAATCCGCGGAGTCTGAGCGAGGAAAATTTAGGTAACTCTAAGCAGAACGCTTCCACCTCACTCGGAAGCAGACCGCTCTTGTTTTCCTCCTCACCGCAGTTGACCTCGACCAGCACGTCCATAATTATGCCGTGCTTCTTCGCCTGCTTGTCGATTTCTGCGGCGAGCTTCAGCGAGTCGAGTGAGTGTATCATTTTGACCTTATCGATAATATACTTGACCTTGTTGGTCTGCAGCGTTCCTATAAAGTGGAACTCAAGTCCATCGCAGTCAAGTGCCTCGATATGCTCAAGCATCTGCTGAACTCTGTTCTCGCCCACCGCTCTTACGCCGAGCTCGCGGTAGAGATACTCTATCTCTGCGGGCTCTGCGTACTTTACCGCCGCGAGCATCGTGACCGGCTCTTCTCTTCCCGCCCTCTTGCATGCCGCGTCTATTTTCTCACGCACCTCACAAAGATTGCGCTCGATATATTCATAGCTCATAATTACTCAACTATCCTTCCGTCGAACAGATTTTTTCCGTTCGTTATGATCAGCTCGTTCGAGCCGAGATAATAATATTTTCCTTCACCGTCATCTCTCTCGGCTACAAGCACGTAGTCGCTACCCTCGTAGACTATCTCGACGAGTCTGAAGGTCGCTACGTTGCCGCGAAGTACGTACACACCGCGCATTCCGTCGAGCTTTGCGAGTGCCGCACGCGGAACGTAAATTCCGCTGTAGGACGAACGCTCGATCTGCGCGGTCATACATCTCTCAAACGAGAAGTTGTCGGGCAGACGGTTACAGTAAAGCACCATCAGCACCTTCTTTTGCTCGGGCGCGGGGATCTTCTTTTCAAGCAGCATCGAGAACACGGTGTTGTTATTTTCGGTAAATCTTACGTTATAGTACTCTCCCTCGGTAAAGGACGCCGCCTCGTCGGGATCGAGCGGAAGCACGAACTTCCATTGGCTGTCGGGCGCAAGCTTACCGAACGCGCCGCCCGGTGCAAACTCATCGTTTTTCTGCATTCTCTCAAGAAGCGCGTAAAAGCTCTCGCCGTCAAGCGTATCTACCACAGAGATATTGAAAATAGCCTCAAAGCCGTCAGCCCCCGAGTAGAAATATCCGCTGTTTTGGGAGAAGACCTCCTCGTTTCTGCCCGAGAAATACTTCTCTCTCTCTCCCTCAAGTATCGAGAGTGCCTCCTTTACCGACGCATCTCCGTCGGTGATGGCACGTATCTTGCTGAGCGTGAGCATCATCTTCTCGATCTGATAATCGAGCTCGCCCACTTCTCCCGATGCAATAAGTCTTGTCAGCGTGAAATAAGTATCGTCCGCGCTCTTGCGCAGAGCTGAGAGATCGGCGTTCGCAATAGCGTCTCCAGTGCACTGCCGCAACAGAGCAATCTGCCCGTCAAGCATAGAGATAAACCCGCGCACGTCCTCACTGTTCTCGCCCTCATAAACTCTTGCAAGCGACTGTCCCTTTGAGACCTTGCCGCCGTTCTGTACGAAGTAATCAACGGCTCCCGTGTTCGCACAATAGAGCACCTGCTCTTCTCTGAAAACGTATCCGTCGCCGCCGACGGTCACGCTCTCGGTGGTAACTCCAGAGACTATCGTGGAGAGATCCTCAGAGGTGAAAAGCGCGATGAGGTGATAGACCGTATATATGACCACGACGGCGAATATAAAACCCATCGCGATCTTCGACCAGAACGCACTGCTTCTGCTCTTGACTGCCATATCTACCTCCTTGCTTGTTCTATAAATATTTTACCACAAAAAGCTCAAAGTGAAAAGAGCTTCTCTGCATTATTTACAATCTCTTCAAATCTTTTTATACCGTCCTCGCCGTCAGCGACAAGCGACATAACGTAATCCTTTGCAGAGAACCAGGTTATCTGCCTCTTCGCGTATCTGCGAGTCGCAGTCTTGAGCTCGGATATCGCGTCCTCAAGGCTCTCGGTGCCGCGAAGATATCCGAGCAGTTCCTTGTAGCCTATCGCCTGCGCCGCCGTGCCGTTCTTCTCGAAAACGCCCTCTTCCATAAGAGCGCGAGTCTCTTCAAGAAGTCCCTCGGCGATCATCTGATCCACTCTTTTCTCTATTCTGCGGTAAAGGATATCACGATCGGCATATTTCAGCATCAGCACGCTCGCGTCGTATCTCGGCTCGATCTGCTTTGACGTGCGGTCGAGCTCGGACTTTGGCACACCGCAGGAATAATAGATCTCAAGCGCGCGAATGACCCTTTTTACGTTGTTTGGGTGTATCGCTTCGGCACTCTCGCGGTCAACTCGCATAAGCTCGGCGTATATCGCATCAGCACCCTCGCGCTCTGCCCTCGCAGTCAGCTCTGCGCGTATCGCCGAGGTGTCGCCGACGGGTGCAGAATTTCCACCGCGCAGAAGCGTATCGAGATACAACCCCGTGCCGCCGCATATTATCGGCAGCTTTCCTCTTGAGATGCAGTCAGCGATAGCCTTGTCCGCGTACGCGACGTAGTCCTCGCAGGAGAAGTCGACGTCGGGCTCAACTATGTCGATCAAATAGTGTCTGACCTCGCTCTGCTCCGCTACAGTAGGCTTTGCCGTGCCAATATTCATTCTCTTGTATATCTGCATAGAATCGCAGGATATTATCTCACCGCCGTGTCGCTTTGCAAGCTCGAGCGCAAGCGCGCTCTTTCCGCTTGCCGTAGGTCCTACGACGGCGTATATCTTGGTTTTTTGTGTCATTATCTCGTCCTTCGATCAAAAATGTCCGCCCTCTATCTCGGCAGCTCTCTTTCCGTGGATCACCACGCTTCTGTCCTCGGGGATATATTCGTCGGGAAAATGTATCATCACGTTCGCATCCTCAAGCCTCGACTGAAGAGCTCTTATCGGAACGCGTGCAACGTCGGTCTTCTGCTCTATCGCAAGTACAGCCGCCTCGCCTGCCGCCTGACCCGTGAGTATAGCGGGCGGAATGACACGGAGCAGATCCCATCCGTAGCCGATACCCGACGCCGAGCGTCCTGCTGTGAGAATGTTCGGCAGATCTCCTCTGCAGATAGTTCCATATCGCACCTCGAACAGATGGTCACGATGCTCGAAATCGTTGATCGCACAGATCGAATCGTCATAGTGCTTGTACGCGTCGCTCACTCTGAGCGCGGCATCACCCTCGATACATGCAGTGGTACGGAACTGCGGCATCATAGGAACTGTCGCGATGTCTCTCTCTCGTCGCTTGTCTGCGCTCGCCTTGAGCTTATCAAGCACGATAAGCTGATTTCTTATCAGATAGTCACTGACCTCTTCGACCGTAAGTCCCGACCAGCGAGGCATATCGGCAGGCTGACCGTCACCGAAAAGGTTGATGCCGCCGCCCGAAAGTCCCGAGTAGAGCTTTGCCATATCGCCACTGTCAAGCGCACGCTTGCAGCCGTCGAGCGTTATCATTTTCGTGCAATAGGTAAAGAAATTCTCTCCCCGTCTTACAGGCGCGCCTGCGGCGCGCAGAAGATCCGCATCGCCCGTCGTGTCGATAAGCTCGCGGCATCCGTACATCTCAAGCCCCGACTTGCTCTCGGTGATAACGCCTACGCATCGATCACCCTCAAGCACGGGCTCGACACCTATGCAGTCGAAGAGCAGATCAACGCCAGCGTGCACCATCTCTTCGGTGAGCTGAAATGCAAATATGTAGGGCGAATAGCACTGAACGTGGCGCACCTCGGTGTATTCGGTCGGCTGACCGTCCTTCCAAGGCTCAGCGATGGTATCGTATCCGTATTTCGCGCTATCGCGGAGCCATTTTTCAGCAAGTCCGAAGATTATCTGCTTTCCGCGACCGTTGCACATAGGCACAAAAAGATTTATAAGTCCCGTGGTCGCCAAGCCGCCGAGAATATTTGCCTTTTCAAGCAAAAGCACTGAGCAGCCTCTCTTTGCCACAGAATACGCTGCCGCGCATCCCGCAACTCCGCCGCCCGAAACTATAACGTCGTATTCCTTTTTTACGTTCAGCTTTTTTGTAAAATTATAAGTCATATTTACCTCGAGCTATATTTTTGAAAAATGAATAATAAACCAAAACTCTGTTCGCGGGCGAACACAGTTCGCCCCTACCGTGAATTTTGTCTTTTACTCGATAAACATCGCGTCGCCGAAGGAGAAATGTCGAGGGATTTGAGTCGCCCGACAACGAAGTATACGGCAATTTATACAATCAACATCGCATCTCCGAAGGAGAAAAAGCGATACTCCTCCTCTACTGCGAGGCGGTAGTTTGCCATCATCTTCTCCTTGTCGTAGAACGCTGAAACAAGCATCAGGAGCGTGCTTTCGGGCAGGTGGAAGTTGGTTATCAGCGCGTCGACCGCCTTGAAGCGATAGCCGGGGTAGATGAAAATTCCCGTGTCTCCCGACATCGCGGGTATGTGTCCGTTCTCCTCTGCAACGCTCTCGATGGTGCGGCAGGAGGTCGTTCCTACGCAGATAAGTCTGCCGCCCGCCGCCTTTGCCTCGTTGATGATATCCGCGCTCTCCTTTGAGACGCTGAAATACTCGGTGTGCATAATATGCTCGTCCACCCTCTCAGCCTTGACGGGTCTGAACGTGCCGAGTCCTACGTGAAGCATTACGGGAGCTATCTTTACGCCCTTTGCTCTTATGCGTTCGAGCAGCTCGGGGGTAAAATGAAGTCCAGCCGTGGGGGCTGCCGCAGAGCCTTCCTCGCGCGCGTAGACCGTCTGATAGCGCGAGGCATCCTCAAGCCGCTCGGTGATATAGGGCGGCAGGGGCATCATTCCGACGACCGAGAGAACGTCGTATATATTTGCGTATTTTTCCTTGTCGTATTCAAACTTTATGATACGGTTGCCCTCTTCGACGATGTCGACGACCTCGCCCGTGAGCATTCCGCCGCCAAAGACAGATCTCGAGCCGATGCGTGCGCGCTTTCCGGGCTTGACGAGGCATTCCCAGGTGTCAAGCTCGTGCTGACGAAGCAAAAGCAACTCAAGCAGAGCCTCTTCTCTGCCCTCTGCGTGACCGTAGAGGCGCGCGGGAATGACCTTGGAGTCGTTGATGACCAGAACGTCACCCTCCTCAAGATAATCGATTATATCGTAAAAATGCTTGTGTGAGACCTCGCCGCTCTTGCGGTCTATCACCATAAGTCGCGAGCTGTCGCGCTTCTCCATAGGATGCTGAGCGATAAGTCGCTCGGGAAGATCGTAATAAAAATCAGATGTCTTGAGGTCGGTAGGTTTTTTCTCGTTAATAATAGCCATAGGTAGTCCTTTTTTATGAAATATGTAGTTTAATTTTTCAAAAGTTATTGACAGAAGCAAAAAGATATGCTATTATATGGGGTGGATACATATAATAACGATAGAGGCGCATTTTGCAACTGCCGCAGCGTGACGGTCGCCGAGACCGCTTGAGCGTTGCTCGCAAGGGCGAGATGCCGAAGTTTCGGCGTGTCGGCAACGTCGATCCTGGTCTTGCGGTGCACAACCGTAAGACTGTCATCAATATAAAAATTTGATGGAGAGCTATCTGTTAATTGTTGACTGTAACTTCGGGGGATACTCTCTCCCTATATTATAGTACAATTTCAGCTGGTTTTCAACCGGTTTTTTTGTTTTTTATATGAATTCTTTCAAATTTTTAGTTTTTTCGAGAAAGGAAGCATTCAGAAATGAGCAAGTACAAGCAGAGTATTTTCACAGGAGCGGCAACCGCGGTCATTACACCCTTCAAGGAGGGCAAAATCGACAAGGAAAGCTTCGGCAAAATAATAGAGGATCAGATCAAGGGCGGCATCGACGCTATCGTCGTTGCGGGCACTACGGGTGAGGCAGCAACCCTGACTCACGAGGAGCATATGGACTGTATGAAGTACGTAGTAGACACTGTCGCAGGCAGAGTTCCCGTTATCGCGGGCACCGGCTCCAACGACACCGCGTACGGCATCGAGCTCTCGCAGTATGCCTGCGAGATAGGCGCAGACGCGCTCCTGCTCGTCACACCTTACTACAACAAAGCAACTCCCAAGGGACTTATCAAAAACTTCCTTGAGACTGCCGATAAGACAAATAAACCCATCATTCTTTACAACGTTCCCTCGCGTACGGGATGCAACATCACGCTCCCCGTTTACCGCGAGCTCGCTAAGCACGAAAGAATAGTAGCAGTCAAGGAAGCGTCCGGCAATATGAGTGCCATCGCGGAGCTTATCGCAGAGTGCGGCGACTACCTCGACGTTTACTCGGGCAACGACGACCAGATCGTTCCGATCATGTCGCTCGGCGGCAAGGGCGTTATCTCGGTTCTCTCCAACCTTCTCCCCAAAGAGACACACGATATGGCACAGTTCTGCCTTGAGAACAGATACACCGAGGCGGCAAAGCTCCAGCTCGAATACCTCAAGCTCATCAACGCGCTCTTCTGCGAGGTCAACCCCGTTCCCGTAAAGACGGCTATGGCTGAGCTTGGCTGGTGCGACATTGAGATGCGCCTGCCTCTGTGCGAGATGGAAGACGCTAACAAGGCGAAGCTCATCGCGGCTATGAAGGCACACGGACTTCTCTGATAAGCGCAAAATACGTAAAAAAGGAAGGATACTATGACGAACATAATTCTCTGCGGATGCGGAGGAAGAATGGGCAAGGCGATCGCCGCGGCTCTGCCGAGCGACGTTGAAATAATCGCAGGAGTCGATATAAACGCATCGGCGCTCTCTGCGGCGCTCCCGTTCCCCGTCTATGAAAATATTTCAGATTTCCCCGGAAAAGCCGACGTCATCGTCGATTTTTCGCACCACAGCGCACTTCCCTCCCTGCTCGCTTACGCAAAGGCGACCAAAACGCCGCTCGTCGTAGCGACAACGGGACACACCGACGAGGAGCTCTCTCTTATGAAGTCAAGTGCTGACGAGGTGGCTGTATTCCACTCGGGAAATTTCTCGATCGGTATAAATCTGCTCGTAAATCTCGCTCGTCAGGCGGCTCGCACGCTCGGCGTTGATTTCGATATCGAGATCGTCGAAAAGCACCACAACAAGAAGCTCGACGCGCCGAGCGGAACGGCTCTTATGATCGCAAATGCAGTTGCCGACGAGCGCGAAGAGAGCGAATATATCTACGACCGCCACAGCGTGCGCAAGGCGCGCGAGCAGAGCGAGATAGGTATTCACTCGGTCCGCGGCGGAACGATCGTCGGAGAGCACGAAATCATCTTCGCAGGCTCGAACGAGGTCGTCAGCATCTCTCACTCTGCCGCATCGCGTGAGATCTTCGCAACCGGCGCACTTCGCGCGGCTGTGTATCTTGCAAAGAAATCGACCGGACTCTACAGTATGTCCGATCTTATCGAGGGCAGATAAGTTAGCTTGTGTTGGGTTTTGTATTTCTTCTTTTTTGAAAAAAAGAAGCAAAAAACTTTCCTGTGGGTGTTGGTATATGGTAAGTGCATAAACCGAACCGATATTTCCTAAGAGAGTTTGGGCTATTGTAAGCCAAAGAGATATCTCCGATCGTTTATTTAACTCAATTGCGATGTAGAAACACGCGGACAGCTCGCTACCGCGTGTTTCTTTTTTATTGTGAAGGCGGAGATGGAGATGCAGGGTGCTAAATTCAGAATCAGTAACGATAGGGCGATAATGTCACCTTCGTGCTCACGTTTCAGAGCATAATGATACTCAAGCCTCTCCTCGAGGAGAGGTGGGCGCGTATGCGGTCGGAGAGGTGTTAAAGGGCTCATCGGTTACAAAATGCACTTCCGTCTACATCTTAAATAAGAAATTTCGCCCTATTACATTGACATACTTTCTCGGGCATGATATAATATTTTAAATAAATTTTGAATTTTTTCAAAAAGTGAAATATTTTAAGATTTTTAGCGAGTTAATAATTAGAAACGCTTTCCCAGTGTAATCGTTTTTACAAATGGGCTTTAAATTTATCCCAACTCATACGGTAAAGCGAGGTTTTATATAAACAATAGAAAAGATTTATTTTTACGGAGGATTAAAAAAGGATTATGAAAAAAACACGGATTTTTTACATAATGGCCTGCATATTGCCCGCTATCATGTTTTTTATATGGACGTGGGCGGTGAGGAATATGATGGATAGCATTTTGGGTTTTATTTTTATGCTCGTCATCGGCCACTCGCTGATCGCATTTGCGAATGCTATGGGCATATTTGCTTACCGTATAACAGGAAAAATTATTTTACCAAACATTCTTATGCTTTTATCTCGCTATGTTGCAATTCTGGTAGTATATGCACCTTTTGAAAAGTGTGACTCTTTTGGTGATGTAGTTCATACAATATTGAAGTCATTTTTAGACCGTGGAATTATTTTTTTCGTGATTTCTTTGTCTGTACTTTCTGTTGTGTCGGGTATCATAGCTTACCTTACAACAAACACAAAAATTATATGCCTGTCTTGCCAAAAGGAATTTCATCAAAAGGATGCACAACCCCAAAAGATCACTATAGGTGAGCACAAGAATATCAAGGTTTTGATTTGCCCCCACTGTGAAGCGTACTCGGAAAAGCGTGTTGCAAATCCGTTCATTATATCCTTTGTTATATCGACAATATTTATGTGGTTGATACTAATAGTAAGCTTTTTGTACGTAATACCGCTCTTCATCTTGCTCATAGCTCTTCTTGTTTGGTCCGCCAAGTTGTACTACACGGCAAAAAAAGATTCTATAGAGCACTAAACAATCTTCAAAAGGCATATATAAAAATTGATGTTTTTTGCAAAAAGTGAATTTTTTTGAGATTTTTAGCGAGTTAATAAGCAGAAATAACGTCAGGAAGGAATTGTTATGAACAAAACACGATGTCCGTGGTGCGGAAAGCTTGTTGACAAGCAAGCTGATGCGCGCAGGTATGCAAAAGAATACGTGCTCACGGTCATTTTCCGCCGCGGCCGCATATTCAATCATCACGGAGTTTGCGCGCATTGTGGCAACGCCTACAGCAATACTATAAATACGGCTATAAAACTATCCCTCTACATTGCCTCTGTCGTGCTGATTTTTTCGGGATTTTCTTTAGGCATCTGGATACTTATAGCCATCGGATTGGCGCTATTTATCTTTTCGCTCCTGTACTTCCTTTTTGCCACAAGGTTTCGACGGATCTACGGCGACAACGGATTTACTATAGAAAACGACAAAAATCTATTTGTCAGGATGCGCGTTATAGATCAGTATTATGAGCTGCGCCGCGGCGAGATCCTGCTTCTCTTCAAGGATCACGACGCGCACGAGCCCTTCTCAAGAGTCTCGCCGATATCGGTATCAAAGCTCGATGAAAAGGCAGGCATACTTGAAGGCTATTGGCTCTACCATCACTGCGACAACGCGTATTTTGCAAGCCTTGACCGAGTCCACCTCTACGACGACGAGGGCAACGTGGTTGCGGATATAACGTTCAAGGAAAAAATACAAAATGGCTGAGACATTTGCTCTCAGCCATCTTTTAGTTGTTGACAAGTGCCTCTCTTTTTGGTATAATGGTATCAGAGAATTTTTCTTTTTGCGGAGGGCGTATGATCACGGTATTTACACCAAGCTACAACAGAGCGTATATTATTGACAATCTCTATCAATCCCTGCTCGCGCAGACATCAAAGGATTTTGAATGGGTAGTCGTCGACGACGGAAGCAAGGACAACACGGAAGAGTATTTTGCCACGATCATTCAAAACGATAATCCTTTTAAAATAACTTACAAAAAAGTACAGAACGGCGGCAAGCACAGAGCCATAAACCACGGTGTAAAAATGGCATCAGGCGAGCTTTTCTTTATCGTTGACTCGGACGATTATCTGCTTCCCGATGCGATCGAGAAGATACTCTCTTGGGTATCCGCTCTTGACGACTCTAAAAAGTGGGCGGGCGTTTCGGGATACCGCGGATATTCGGCTGAGAAGGTCATCGGTTCCCCGCTCTCTTCTCCATACGTCGATTGCAGAAACACCGAGCGCGAGAAGAACGGACTTCTCGGCGATAAGGCTGAGGTGTATTTCACGAGCGTTCTGCGCGAGTACCCCTTCCCCGAGATCGAGGGAGAAAACTTCCTTACCGAAGAGGTGGTCTGGAACAGAATAGCGAAGGATGGCTATTATCTGCGTTTCTACAAAGATATAATTTACGTTTGCAATTACCTTGAGGACGGACTTACCAAGAACAGCACCAAGGCGCAGGATAACCCCAAGGGTATGCTGATCTGGGCAAAAGGACAGTTCGAGGCATTCCCCGACAACTTCAAGATGACGCTCGTGGCTTGCTACGCATATTATGCCGCGCTCAAGGGCAAAAAATCGCTCTCAAAGATCGCAAAGGACCTCGACAAGAGCGTGTTCACCGTAATGCTCGCGATCGCCGCACGCAACGCAAAGGCGATGCTGAAAAGATAATAAAAAAGCGGAGTTTAGGAGCGTTCTCATAAGGATGTTTTCGGAACACGGTAGGGGCGAACTCAAGTTTGCAAAGCAAACTTAGTTGCTTGCTGTGTGTTCGCCCGCGGGAGACCGCAGGTCTCCCCTACGGATACACATATAAATATCGGCAG
>JAFTKL010000079.1 GCA_017453285.1 Clostridia bacterium
AGAACATTGTTGTACCTAAGAAGAACAAAATAAGTATTACCATCTCGCCGGTAATGGAGGGGTTTGCTCCTCCCGTTGTTTGATTTACATCATTGTTCCGTCAACAGACGGATGCGCGGGGGTAACCAATATTTCGGGCGCTTCGTGAAGCGCCCCTACCGACGAGGTGGGAGCATTTATTTCGTAAACAGCCGAATGTGCGGCTCTCTGCCAATTTTGCATTTTGCATTCTGCATTCTGCATTTTGCATTTTATTCCCCTACAATTCAACATTTTTTGCATCTTTGTCGCCCTTTTCCTGCATTTTGGTGCTCTGAATTGAATATTTCTCTGAAAAGCTGCAAAAATCCTTGAAAATAATCATAAAAGATGTAGACTTTTTTGAAAAAATATGATATAATGAAATGTAAACTGAAAAATTGTACCTTCTCAAAATCTGAAGGTTAAATATACAAATATACCCCGCCGCGACTGCGGCATTGAAAGGAAAAATCGTTTTAATGGCTAAATATACAGAAAAGGTCGAACAGACCACTCTCCCCGTCGTTGCGCTCCGCGGTGCTGTTGCATTCCCGGGCGTTACGCTCAGCTTCGAGCTTTCGGACGAGCTCTGCATCAACGCTGCCGAGGCTGCGTTTGACACCGACTCGCTCGTCGTTATCTGCTCGGTCGCCGATCTCTCGAGCGACAAGCTCTCTACCTCCTCTCTCTACAGAGTAGGCACGGTAGCAAAGATCAAGCAATCGGTCAAGACCCCCGAGGGCAATATGCGCATCATCACCGAGGGATACTCTCGCGCGACCGTGACCGAATTCCACCGCTTCGCGAACTACATCTGTGCGGAGCTTATCTGCAAGACCATCACTCTCTCGGATGAGGAAAGCATCAAATCTCAGGCATACTGCCGCGCTATTATGAGCGAGGCTGAGAGCCTTACCTCCATGCTCCCCTCTGTCAGCGACGATATGCTGACAACCGCGAAGGCTATCAAAAATCCCGCTCTGCTTGCGGATTTCATCGCCTCCAACCTACTCGTCAAGCACGTCGACAAGCAGAAGGTGCTTGAATGCTTCGATCCCATCAAGCGCATCGAGCTTCTTATCGCTCTTATGAGAGACGAGACAGATCTGCTCGAATGCGAAATGAAAATACACAAAAAGGTGCGCTCTGCACTCAACCAGAACCAGAAGGAATTCTATCTTCGCGAGCAGCTCCGCGTTATCCGCGACGAGCTCGGCGAGGGCGAGAGCGGCGACGAGTATATCGAGAAGATAAACTCGCTCAAGTGCTCCGACGAAGTTCGCGAAAAGCTTCTCAAAGAAGCAGATCGCCTTGCAAAGACCCCCTTCGGCTCGTCCGAGGCAACCGTCACGCGCTCCTATCTTGACACCTGCCTTGAGATCCCGTGGGAGATCTCGACCAAGGACAGACTCGACGTCAAGGCGGCACAGAAGATACTCGATGCCGACCACGACGGACTTGAGAAAGTCAAGGACAGAATTCTCGAATATCTCGCGGTAAAGCAGCTCAACCCCGAGCTCAAGAATCAGATCCTCTGTCTCGTCGGCCCTCCCGGTGTCGGCAAGACTTCGATCGCGGCGTCGATCGCAAGAGCGATGAAGCGCAAATACGTGCGCGTATCTCTCGGCGGTGTGCGTGACGAGGCTGACATCAGAGGTCACCGCAAGACCTACATAGGCTCTATGCCCGGACGTATAGTTCAAGGACTTACGCAGGCTAAGGTCAAAAATCCGCTGATGCTTCTCGACGAGATCGACAAACTGACGCGCGACGCTCACGGCGACCCCGCCTCCGCGCTTCTCGAGGCACTCGACGCAGAGCAGAACCACGCATTCCGCGACCATTTCGTAGAGCTCCCCGTCGACCTCTCGGAATGTCTGTTTATCGCGACTGCAAACACGCTTGAGACCGTTCCGAAGCCTCTGCTTGATCGAATGGAGGTCATCGAGCTCAAGACATACACCAAGACCGAAAAGATCGCCATCGCAAAGAACCACCTTATGCCCAAGCAGCTCAAGCGTCACGGACTCAACCGCAGGATGCTTTCTATCTCGGAGAGCGCGCTTGAGGAGATGATAGATTACTACACTCGCGAGTCGGGTGTGCGTAATCTCGAGCGCCGCATCGCAGAGCTCGCAAGACGCGCGGCAAGACGCTTTGTCGAGGACGGATCTATCAAGTCTATCAAGGTAAGTGCAGACAATCTCTCGCAGTTCCTCGGTGCACGCAAGCTCATACCCGAGCATATCGCAGACGAGGACGAGATCGGCGTTGTCAACGGACTTGCTTACACCGAATCGGGCGGCGACGTGCTCAAGGTCGAGGTCGCAGTTCTCGAGGGCTCGGGCAAGCTGGAGCTGACAGGCTCGCTCGGCGACGTAATGAAGGAATCTGCGCGTATTGCGCTCAGCCTCGTTCGCTCGCTCGCATCCGAGTACGGAATAGACAGCGATTTCTACAAGACCAAGGATATACACATCCACTTCCCCGAAGGTGCAGTCCCGAAGGACGGCCCCTCGGCAGGAGTTACGATGGTGACCGCACTCGTCAGCGCGCTCTCAGGCAGAGCGGTAAGACGTGACGTGGCTATGACGGGCGAGATCTCGCTCCGCGGCAAAGTCCTTGCCATCGGCGGACTCAAGGAAAAGACCATGGCGGCATTCTCCTACGGTGTGCGCGACGTTCTCATCCCCGAGGACAATATGCGCGAGCTTGACGACATCGACACGGCGGCAAGAGAGGGGCTCAATTTCATCCCCTGCAGGAGCATATCCGACGTGCTCAGACACGCGCTCTGCATGCCTCTGCACTCGGGCGCTACGGCAGCCGAGGTCAAGGCCGAGCAGAATGACACCGCGTTTTCTCACCGCCGCGGCGCACAAAGAGAGATAAGAAATAACGCTTAAATAATTTTTAAGAGGTGCAAAATGGCACTCAACACTCAAAACGTAAATCTTAAAATAAGTGCGGGAGATCCCAGACAGTTCCCCGGCGATCCCGTCGCGCAGGTCGCCTTTTCGGGCAGATCGAACGTGGGCAAAAGCTCGCTGATCAATTCCCTGCTTGGGAGAAAGAGTCTGGCGCGCGTCAGCTCGGCTCCCGGAAAGACGATAACCATAAACTTTTACGACGTAGACAAAAAGCTCTACCTCGTCGACCTGCCCGGCTACGGCTTTGCCAAGCGCACGCTTGAGGACAAAGCAAAATGGTCGGCACTCACCGACGGATATTTCACGCAGAACAAGAATATCGACCGCCTCGCGCTCATCCTTCAGCTCGTCGACAGCCGCATCGGTCCGACAAAGGACGACGAGATGATGCTCGACTATATGCGTCAGTGTGAGCTCCCCTACGTTGTGGTAGCCACAAAGACCGATAAGCTCAACGCGACCGAGAAAAAGAAAAATCTCGCGGCGATCGCCGAGCATCCGCTCATCAAGGGCGTACCGGTCATCCCCTTCTCCGCGCTCAAGGGCGAGGGCAAGGAAGAGCTCTGGAAGGTGATCTTCCGCTACACAGGACTCTGATATGAAAACAACCATAATTATGATCAGACACGGACAGAGCGTTGCTAACGCCGAGAACCGCTTTGCAGGTCACAGCGATTTCGACTTGACAGAGCTCGGTAGAAAGCAGGCAGAGCTCGGCGCGCGCTACTATAAGGACAAGCTCCGCCCCGACGTTATCTGCTCGAGCGACCTCGCCCGTGCGCACAATACCGCCCTGCCGTTCTCAGAGGTCTACGGTCTGCCCATCATCGACAGACAGGGGCTTCGCGAGCTTTACGCAGGCAAATGGGAGGGGCTGACGATCGAAGAGATCGCACAGCTCTACACAAAAGATCTTCTGACCTGGCGCGACGACTTCTCGAATGCAAAATGCACGGGAGGCGAGTCAACGCAGGAGCTGTATGTAAGAGTCGTTGCCGAAATTCTTTCGATAGCGAAGGAATACGCAGGCAAGACTGTGCTTGCGGCAACACACGCAACACCGATACGCGCACTCGAGGCTTATGCCAACGGCTACCGCGCAGACGAAATACACAAAGTCGAGTTCGTCAAGAACGCCTCGCTCAATATCTTCGAATACGACTCTGATACCGACACACTCCGCGCCCTGCGAACTAATATCGTCGATCACCTCGACGAGTCTTTGGTCACGTCGGTACCAAAGTCACTAAAATAAGTCGAAAGGACTTTTTCCAAAATGATAATCCACGAGCATTTCGATATAAACGAAAACGGACATCTTACCATCGGCGGACTTGACGCAGTCGAGCTTGCCGAAAGGTTCGGCACTCCCGCGTACATCATCGATGAGAACGCGATAAGAGCAAGATGTCGCGAATATCTCGGTGCGGCAAGATGCGAGTTCGGCGAGGACGCGCTCGTGCTTTACGCATCCAAGGCTCTATGCTTTACGGGCATATACAAGCTCGCCGCAGAGGAAGGACTCGGCATCGATTGCGTGTCGGGCGGCGAGCTCTACACCGCAAAGAGAGCAGGCTTCCCCGCAGAGCGCATCTACTTCCACGGAAACAACAAGACCGACCGCGACCTCTCGGACGCAATAGATATGGGCGTCGGCAGGATCGTAGTCGACAACCTCGACGAGCTTGCGGCTCTCTCGCGTGAGGCAAGCAAGAGAGGCATAGTTCAAAGCATACTTCTTCGCATCACCCCCGGCATCGATCCCCACACGCACAAGGCGATCGTGACCGGAAACATAGACTCCAAATTCGGCTCTGCGATCGCGACCGGTCAGGCTATGGAGATAGTTAAGGCGGCACTCGCGTCAAAGGGCATCGACCTCGCGGGTCTGCACTGCCACATCGGCTCGCAGATCTTTGACGTAGATCCGTTTGCAGATGCGGCTGACATTATGATCCGCTTTATCGCAGACATCAAGCGCGAGTGCGGATACGAGATCCGTGAGCTCAACCTCGGCGGCGGTCTCGGCGTGCGCTACACCGAATACGACAGAGAGATCTCCTACACCGACGCGATAGCAGATATCGCGAAGATCGTGCGCTCCTTCTGCGTCACCCACGGCATAAAGATGCCCAAGGTACTGCTCGAGCCCGGTCGCTCGCTCGTCGCAGCGGCAGGTGCAACTCTCTATACTGTAGGCTCTGTCAAGCAGATCCCCGGATTTCGCACCTACGTCTCGGTCGACGGCGGTATGCCCGACAACCCGAGATACGCGCTCTATCAGTCGCAGTACACCGCTCTTATCGCAAATAAGGCAGACAAGCCCAAGGATCTGCGCGTCACTCTGGCAGGCAGATGCTGTGAATCGGGCGACCTGATCGGCGAGAATATGGAGCTGCAGAGTGCCGAGAGAGGTGACATCCTCGCGGTGCTCGTTACAGGCGCTTACAACTACTCTATGGCATCGAACTACAACCGCATCCCCCGCCCGCCCGTGATAATGGTCAAGGACGGAGAGGCAAAAGTGGCTGTCAGACGCGAGACCTACGAGGACATAGTCAAAAACGACGTACTTTAACCCCCAGGAGATAAATTATGTTGTTCGACATCATCCGAAGTATACATTCGGGCAGCGAGGAGTCTCTCAAGCTCTCGATCGCCGTAGCTCTGCTCTCGATACCGATATTCCTGCTCGCCCTCTCGCTTCACGAGGCGACGCACGGATTTGTAGCCTACAAGCTCGGAGACCCCACGGCAAAGCTCTACGGCAGACTGACGCTCAACCCCTTCAAGCACTTTGACGTCATCGGCTTCGTTATGCTTATGGTCGTCGGCTTCGGCTGGGCAAAGCCCGTGCCGATAGACACGCGCAACTTCAAAAAGCCGAAGAGAGATATGGCGATCAGCGCGATCGCAGGACCTGTCTCAAACCTTCTGCTCGCGCTCGTCTTCGCGGTACTCTTCAAGCTCTATTCAGAGTCATTCTTCAGCCCCGCATTCGAAGAGATATGCTTCAGTGCACCATGGAGATTGCTCGGTATCTTCCTTTACTACGGGATCAGACTCAACGTTATGTTCGCAGTATTCAACCTGCTCCCGATCCCGCCCTTCGACGGCTCGAGACTTCTGCTCGCTGTTCTTCCATCGCATATCTATTTTAAAATACAGAGGTACGAGAGATATATCCTCGTCGTTCTCATCCTTCTTCTCTTCACCGGCATTCTCGACCTTCCTCTCAGCTTCTGTATCGAGAAGATCACAAATCTTTATATGTGGATATTCAGCATCCCCGAAAACCTGCCGTACTATCTGCTGGCATCCTTAATAATGTAACTAAAACAACTTGGGAGTATTATGGAATCGCTTACTTATAAGCTCGAGCAATTCGAGGGTCCCCTCGATCTGCTCCTGACTCTGATACAAAAGAATAAAGTGAGCATTACCGATATTCCGATCGCGCTTATCTGCGACCAATATATCGAGTATATATCAAAAGCAGAGGCGCTTGATATGGAGCTTGCATCCGAATTCATCGTGATGGCGAGCGAGCTTATGCTCATCAAAACAAAAATGCTCCTCCCCAAGACCGAGGAGGAGAGCGAGGATCCGAGAGCAACGCTTACCGATGCCCTCTTGCGCTATCAGCAAGCAAAGGAGGCGGCACAGAAGCTCTCGCCCCTTTACGCATACTACAGCGGCAGAATGGTCAAGGACACCGACGAGATCTCGATCGACAAGACCTTCGTGCAGGATCAGGACGTGACCGCACTCTGCGCGGCGGTGCGCCGCATAATCGCGTACAACAACGCGCTCGAGCAGGCGGCGAGTACTACCTTCAAGCCGATGATCAGCAAGCCGATCATCCCCGTCGAGATCAAGATAGTCTCGATAATCAAGCATATAGAAAAGAAGGGCGCGGCAAGTCTCGAGGAGCTTCTGATTGGAGAAGCCTCTCTGCCCGACGTTATAGCATCCTTCCTCGGAGTGCTTGAGCTCGTCAAGGTCCGCAAGCTGCTTATTGCAGACGCGGTCGACGGTGAATGGACGCGCGAGAACGCAGTCCTCGGTGCGAGCACAAGATTTATCATCAACGAAAACAAGGACGATATCGAAGAGAGCGAATACCTGCTTGACGACGAGGACGGCGGTAAAGAAGGTCAGCTCACCATAGAGGTCCCTGCGACCGACGCAGAGTAACGGAGGAAATATGACTGAAGAGATAAAAAAAGAACAGCCCTCCGCTAACGACGGAGCAGACGTAATAAAAAGCATTGAGGGAGCTATAGAGGCGATACTCTACGCCGCAGGCTACCCCGTCAAATACGAGAAGATCGCAGAGGTTCTCGGACTCGATCTGCGAAATACCAAAACGCTTATCTCTCATATGAGTGAGCAATACAACGCTGAGAACTCAAAGCACGGCATCAGCCTTCTGATGTTCGAGGACACCTGCCAATTCTGCACCAAAGAGCAGTACGCGCCCTATATACGCGAGGCTCTCGGCATAAGACGCGGCGGAAATCTCTCGGCATCCTCGATGGAGGTGCTGGCAATCGTCGCTTACAATCAGCCGGTCACGCGCTCGTTTGTGGATCAGGTCAGAGGCGTTGACAGCTCATATGCGATGAACTCGCTGATAGACAAGGCTCTGATCGAGGCTTGCGGCAGACTTGACGCACCCGGCAGACCGATGCTCTACGCGACCACAGAGAAGTTCTTGCGCGTGTTCGGACTCCGCTCGCTCTCCGAGCTGCCCGAAACTGAGGTAATGATACCCAAGCAAGAGGCACCCATTCTCGTCGAAGACGACGGACAAATCTCGATGGACGACACGGACGACCGTGCAGGCGAGAGCTCTGAGGCAGAGGAAATATAACAAAGCATTTTAAAAGGCGAATTTTGGTAGAAAGGAGGAAAATATGCCCGCTCTGATAACTATAGGCATCATACTTCTTTTCTTCGTTTTTCTCCTGACGCTCAAGGCCACCGTCACGATCGTCTACGCAGGAGAGGTCCAGCTCTTTTTGAGGGTGCTTTTCTTCAATATAAAGCTCGTGCCCGCCAAGAAGAAAAAATACAAGAAATCAATGAGTGCCAAAAAGGCACAGAAGATCAAGGCTCGGGCGGCAAAGAAAAAGGCTAAGAAGCTTGCAAAAAAGGAACAGAAAAAGCAGGCTAAGGAAGAAGAAAAAAAGGCTATCGCCAAAGGCGAGGTCAAAAAGGAGAAGAAGAGCCCCGGGGAGATCCTCGATCTCATCTCGCTCGTCGCCAACCTGATCAAAGAGGTCGTCGGTAAGTTCTTCGGACATCTGACCATCAAGCTCGCGCGCATCAAGCTCAAGATCGCGACGGGCGACGCGGCGACCACCGCTATAACCTACGGTGCGGTCACGCAGGCGATCAATCTGCTCTTCCCCGTCCTTGACAATATAAGGACCGTAAAGACTCCTAACGCAAAACAGATAGAAGTAGTCGCGGATTTCTGCTCCGAGGAGAGCGAGATCGACATAAAGATCTGCTTCGGTCTTCGCGTGTGGCACGTCTTCCACGTTGCGTTTGCGGCACTTGGCGAGCTTATCAAGTATTTCTTCAAATCAATGAAGCGCAAGAGCGATAAAAACGCTTAAATTTTATACAGATCAAGATTTATTTTATCATTAACGGTGAAAGGAATAAAACTATGGCAACCGAAAACAAAATTCCGGAAATTATCAAATCCTCAATGGAAAACATTCGCTCGATGGTAGATGCAAACACCATCATCGGCGATCCCGTCAACGCTACGGGCGGAACGGTTATCATCCCGATATCCAAGGTTTCGGTCGGTATCGCTTCGGGCGGTGTTGACTACCACGCGAAGAAGGACGCTCAGATCCGTCCCCAGAACTTCGGTGGCGGCGGCGGAACAGGTCTCTCGGTAACACCCGTCGGCTTCCTCGTTTGTGACAAGGACGGCGGAGTTGAGTTCATCAACGTAAGCTCCAAGGGCAAGCCCGATCCCGTTGACCAGATCGCTGACCTCGTAGAGCGCACTCCCGACATCATCGCAAAGATCAAGAACCTCTTCGCTAAGGACAAGACCGAACAAGAGGATACCGAAGAAGAGGCGGCTGAGTAAAGCTTTCCTCTCGCTCGTTTGATGAATATTCTTGCTTCTTGCCGTATAAATATATTGTGAGAAGCAAGATTTTGTCAGACGAGGTACTAAATGAAACGCAAAAACTCCAAAAAAAGAGCGAGAGTCGCCTCGCTCATCTTGTTGTGCGCTTTTATCTGCCTTTTGATGCCGATTTCCGCGAAAAGCAGTAGTCTTCCCGTGTTTTCGGGAGGGGATATTTCGGCAGAAAGCGCAATTCTGATCGATCTCGATCAAAAAAGCATAATTTTTGAGAAGAACTCAAAAAAGCGTATGGGAGAGGCAAGCACGACAAAGATAATGACAGCACTTGTCGTTGCAGAGCGGCTTCCGCTTAATAAAAAGGTCACCGTTCCCTCGGCTGCCGTCGGCGTCGAGGGCTCGTCTGTCTATCTGTGCGAGGGTGAGATACTCACAGTCAGGGAGCTATTGCTCGCGCTTTTGCTCGAGTCGGCAAACGACGCCGCCGTCGCGCTCGCGATAGCAACGGCGGGAAGCGTTGAGAGCTTCTCTGCGCTGATGAATTCACACGCCCGCGAGCTCGGTCTTTGCGACACGCATTTTTGCAATCCGCACGGACTTTTCGACGAGGACCACTACACCACCGCGCAGGATCTTGCACTCATAAGTGCCGCCGCGCTCGAAAACGAGGATCTGCGCGAAATATTTGCCACGAAAAAGACCACCGTTCCCTGCAAGGTCACAGCTACCGACCCCGACGGAGACGGTGTAAGATATCTGAAAAACCACAACCGCATGCTCTCGCTCTACGAGGGCGCGATCGGGCTGAAGACAGGCTACACAAAAGCCACGGGACGATGCCTTGTCAGCGCTGCGGAACGCGACGGAATGACGCTCATAGCGGTCACGCTGAACGCGCCTGACGATTGGCGCGATCACACGGCGATGCTCGACTACGGCTTTTCCGCCTACGAGCGCGTGACGCTTCTCGGCGCGGGCGAGCTTCGCTACAGCTATGTGGTAAGCGGCGGCGAGCGCGAGCAGGTGATCGCCACCAACTCAGAGCCGATAATTCTGACTCTGCCGCGCGCAAGAGAGAGCACACAGACCGCCGTCTGCTTCCCTCAACGCTTCGAGATCGCCCCAATAAGTAAGGGAGAGGAGCTCGGGTGCGTGACGGTAAGCTGTGGAGGACTCAGTGCAAGCTCTCCGCTCGTCGCATATGAGAGCGTGGAGCGCGCTAAAAGATCAAAATTTGAGCTATTTACATAGGAAATTAACGGTATGGAATCTGTAAAGCTTCAAAAATATTTCTCGGACTGCGGAGTTATGTCACGCAGAGCAGCCGAGGAAGAAATAAAAATGGGGCGCGTCAAGGTCAACGGCTCTGTCGCGGAGCTTGGATTGCGCATAGATCCCGAGGTCGACGTTGTCGAGTACCGCGGGCGGCGGATAACGCGCAGCGGAGAGGAGAAGATCTGCATTCTTCTCAACAAGCCGCGCGGATTTGTCACCACGCTCTCGGACGAAAAGGGACGGCGCACGGTCGCAGAGCTTGTAGCCTCTGTCGGCAGGCGCGTCTATCCCGTCGGCAGACTCGATATGGACTCGGACGGACTTCTGCTTCTGACCGACGACGGCGAGCTTGCAAACCGCCTGACGCATCCGCGCCACGAGATAGCGAAGATATATCACGTAACGGTATCGGGCGAGGTGAGCGCAGAGCAGCTCTCTGCCCTTCGCGCACCGATGGAGCTCGACGGCTACGAAATTCTCCCCGTCAGAACCGAGGCTATCGCGCGCGACGGCAGATCGACCGTGCTAGAGATGACGCTCTACGAGGGCAGAAACCGACAGATACGCAGGATGTGCGAAAATGTCGGACTTCGGATCAGCCGCCTTTGCCGCGTAGCGATAGGCGAGATAGAGCTCGGAGAGCTCGAGACAGGAAAATACAGACAGCTCACGCCCGACGAGGTCGCTTACCTCAAGGGCGAGACAAAAACAATTCGAAAGGATACTAAAAATGCTTAAGGTTCTTCCCATTCAGTCAAAGATCAATCAGGAGGAGATCTGCCTTCGCTGCGGAGTGAAGTACGATCCCGACCTGCTCGCATATTCGGCAACCGTCGACGACGAGCTCGCAGGCGTTTGCCAATTCAAGCTTACCGACAAGGGCGGTATGGTCTACGACCTCGCGCCCGTTAAGGACTCCTTCGACTTCGAGGCGATGTTCGTGCTCGGTAGAGGAACGCTCAATTTCATCGACCTCTGCGGCGTGCATTACGCAATATATCGTGGAGAGGTCAAGGACGAACAGACCGAGCGACTCGTCAAGGCGGTCGGCTTCAAGCTCACCGACCGCGGCACGTACGAGGTCAACCTCGAAGGCTTCTTCACCGATCATTGTCACAAGGATTGAGGGTTAGCTTGAAGTAGGAATAGGACGCGATTTTTCCACCTTTCTTTCGAGAACCTGCTGCGCTTCGCTTAGCGTCGAGTTTTCTCTGAAAACGTCGAGGTGGAGCCAAAGAACTTGAATGGGGTGTTGGAGAAGGGTTTGTACGTAAATCGAACCAATATTCCCTACGATAGTTTGGGCGGTCGTAAGCCAAAGCGACATAACAGCTCGTTAATTTAATTCAATAGCGATGTAGAAACACGCGGGCAGCTCGCTACCGCGTGTTTCTTTTTTTATTTTAATTGTGAAGAGTGACATAGATGTCTTTGTTTGGTTTGTCAATCAAACGAAAAAATTTTATATCTGCCGGTAGGGCGGGGGTTTACTCCCGCCGATGTCGTTACGGTCACAAAATGCACTTTCGTCTGTTATCTAAACAATAAATCTATATCAATTCTGTAGGGACCGTGCGTCCCGGCAACAAGTTGCGCAACTTGTTGCCGGCGGTCCAATGTCGTAACGGTTACCGCCGCACGTTCGTCTGCCAATTTTGCATTTTGCATATTCTCTTTCCGCACCTTAATTCTCAATTTTCAACTTTCTTTACATTTTCTTTTTAAAGAAAAAGTCAAAAAAACTTGACTTTCTACAAAATAAGATATATAATATACTATGTATGCTTTTGAGCGTACGAGTACCTCTTTTGCAACGGAGACCGCTATGAAAAGAAATCTTTTAGCTGAAATAGAGAGAAGAATGCCTGACTTTTCCAAGAGCCAGAAGATCATCTCGAATTACATATTGCAGGACTACGACAAGGCGGCTTATATGACCGCTTCCAAGCTCGGCGCGGAGGTTCACGTCTCGGAATCCACCGTCGTGCGCTATGCCATCGAGCTCGGCTTTGAGGGCTACCCCGAATTCCAGCACGCGCTTCAGGAGATCGTGCGCACCAAGCTCACCTCCTTTCAGCGTATGGAGGTCACAAACAACCTCATCGGCGACGGTGACGTGCTGACCAAGGTACTGCTCTCGGACATCGATAAGATCAAGCGCACGGTTGAGGAGATCGACCGCAAAGCATTTGACGAGGCGGTAGACTCGATCGTCAACGCAAAGCATATCTACATCCTCGGTCTTGGATCTGCATCGGTGCTCGCAAGAGCGCTCAACCACAGCCTCCGTATGATCTTCGACGACGTAAAGCTCATTATGGCATCCTCGGCAAACGAGATCTACGAGCAGACCATCAGCATCGGCAAGGGTGACGTTATGATCGCCATCAGCTTCCCGAGATACTCAAAGAAGGTCGTCAACACGGTAGCCTTTGCAAAGCACTCGGGTGCGGGAGTCATCGCTCTCACCGACAGCGCGGCTTCCCCCATCGCTTCTCACGCAGATCAGGCGCTCTACGCACGCAGTGACATGGCATCTTTCTCGGACTCGCTCGTAGCTCCCCTCAGCGTGATCAACGCGCTCGTGGTCGCGGTCTCGAGAAAGAAGCAGGACGAGCTCACCGTAAGACTCCATCAGCTCGAGAAGATCTGGGAAGAATACAACGTCTACGACACCAATCAGAGCTGATATGGCAGAGATCAAAAGCATTGGCGTTGCCGTGATCGGCGGCGGTGCCGCAGGACTTATGGCGGCTATCAGCGCAGCTAAGATGGGCGCTGACGTCACACTTTTTGAAAAAAACGACCGCTTCGGCAAAAAGCTCGCTATCACGGGCAAGGGCAGATGCAACGTGACCAACGATTGCACGGTCGAAGAATTTTTGCAGAACGTGCCGACAAATCCGCGCTTTCTCTACAGCGCGCTCGGTCGCTTCGACACGGCTGACACCAAGGATTTCTTTGAGTCGGCGGGTGTTCCGCTCAAGGTGGAGCGCGGCAGACGCGTTTTTCCGGTCTCGGACAAGGCTGACGACATCGTCAAGGCTCTCATCCGCGAGGCGAAAGCGGCAGGTGTCCGTACGGCATTCGAGAAGGTGCTCTCGATCGACTCGGCTGACGGCAAGGTCAACACGGTTACGACCGACAAGGCAGTCTATGCGGCAGGCGCGGTAATAATCTGCACGGGTGGAAAATCCTATCCGCGCACGGGCTCGGACGGCGACGGCTACGCGTTCGCGAAGGCTCTCGGCCACACCGTCACTCCTCTGCTCCCCTCTTTAGTTCCGATGACCTCGCAGAGCAAGCTCTGCCCGTCGCTTCAGGGACTCTCGCTCAAGAACGTGTCGCTCTCGATCGTCGACCGGGCAAGCGGAAAAGAGGTATATTCCGACTTTGGCGAGATGATGTTCACGCACTTCGGACTGACGGGACCTATGATCCTCTCGGCATCCGCGCACATCCCCGACGCGCCGAGCGGAAAATACGAGGCACACATAAATCTCAAGCCCGCGCTCGACGAGAAAACGCTCGACGCGAGAATTATCGCGGACTTCAACAAATACGCAAACAAGGACTTTGTAAACGCGCTCTCGGATCTGCTTCCGCAGAAGCTCATCCCCGTAGTTATCTCGCTTTCGGGTATCGACGCGCGCAAAAAGGTCAATTCTATAACCAAAGAGGAGCGTCACGCGCTCGGCGACGTGATCCGCTGTCTGCGCGTCTCGATCTCGGGCTTCAGACCGATCAACGAGGCGATCGTCACCAAGGGCGGCATCTCGGTCAAGGAGGTCAACCCCAAGACTATGGAGTCAAAGCTCTGTCAGGGGCTCTACTTTGCAGGCGAGGTACTTGACGTTGACGCGTACACCGGCGGATACAATCTGCAGATCGCGTTTGCCACCGGAGTTCTCGCAGGCGAGAGCGCGGCGTTCGCGACCTTATCTTAAAATAATAAGCTCCCCAGAATAAATTTCGGAGGTTTTTTTATGTTTCATATCGCAATAGACGGCCCCGGCGGCGCAGGCAAAAGCAGCATCGCAAAGGCGGTCGCAAAGAGACTTGATATTCTTTACGTCGACACCGGCGCGCTCTACCGCACGGTAGGGCTTTTCGTCAAGCAGAATAATACCGATCCCAAGAACGCAGAGGCGGTGGGCGCGCTCCTTCCCTCTCTGTCGATAGTCGTTAAATACGAGGGCGGCGCGCAGGTGGTATACCTCAACGGTGTAAACTACGGCGACGCTATCCGCACGCCCGAGATGTCTATGTACGCATCCGCCGTCTCGGCGATCCCCGCAGTCAGAGCATTCCTGCTCGAGACGCAAAAGGAAATCGCAAGGCACAACAGCGTGATAATGGACGGCCGTGACATCGGAACTGTCATTCTTCCCGACGCGGACGTCAAGATATTTATGACCGCGTCCCCCGAGTGCAGAGCTATGCGCCGCTACAACGAGCTTGTGGCAAAGGGACAGAACGTAAAATACGAGGACGTGCTTGCCGAGATGAACAGCCGAGACAACGCGGACAGCTCGCGCGATATCGCACCCACCAAGGCGGCGGACGACGCGGTTCTGTTTGACAACAGCGAGCTCGACTTCGAGCAGAGCGTTGACGCGGTGATCGCGATAGTCAGAGAAAAGGTCGGAGACGAAGCAAATGGCTAAGAACAAAAAAGAGAAAAAACAGAGAGGAACGCGCGCGTACCGCATAATCTACGCGATCTTTGCGGGTATCGTCGGCGTGATCTTCAACTATAAGATAGTAAACAAGGAAAAAGAACCCGACAAGAGCGGATTTATTGTGTGTGCAAACCACGTTTCCGCCACCGACGCGATAGCACTTTGCTACGCGTTCAGAAAAAATCAGGTTCACTTTATGGCAAAGAAGGAGCTGTTCAAAATTCCCGTTCTCGCTCCGCTGATCAAACTTCTCGGCGCGTTCCCCATCGACCGCGGCGGCAGTGACGTCGGCGCGATAAAGAACGCGGTCAACCTCGTATCCGAGGGCAACGTGCTCGGCATCTTCCCGCAGGGACACAGATATCCCGGCGAGGATCCGAGAAAAACCCGCACCAAGAACGGAATGGCTCTCATCGCCACCAAATGTCAGGCTGACATTGTGCCGGTCTACATCGGGCGCAAGCACAACCGCTTCAGACTCTTCCGCAGGACCTACATCGTACTCGGAGATATCATTCCCTACGAGTCCTTCGGCTACGATCCCGAGGGTAGCGGCGAGTACGCGAGAATTACCTCGATCGCTTTTGACAAGATCTGCGACATCGGCGAGCAGTTCGAGAGCGAGCTTGCAGCAAAAAAAGCAAAGAAAAAGAAGAAATAAGGAAACGGTAGAGCGATAATGGAAATAACCGTAGCAAAAAACGCAGGCTTCTGCTTTGGAGTCAAGCGCGCGACCGACAGCCTTGAGGAACGCATACTCAAAAGCAAGAGCGGAGAGCGTATCTTCACGCTCGGAACGCTTATCCACAACGGCACGTATAACGCGATGCTCGAGCAAAAGGGCGTGCGCGTGACCTCGATCGACGAGATCGGTCAAATAGCCGCGAGCGCCACTGCGGACTCCCCCGTGACCGTCTTTATCCGCGCGCACGGAATTCCGCTCGAGAACGAACAACGACTGCGCAGCTTTCGCGAGCAAAACGAATTTTTTGACTACGTCGACTGCACCTGCCCGTTCGTAAAAAAGATCCACAACATCGCAAAAGAGCACTCGGGAGAGGACAAGATCTTCCTGCTTCTCGGTGCAAAAGAGCATCCCGAGGTCGTCGGAATTATGAGTTGCTTTGAGGGCGAAAAGTACGTTTTCGGCAGCGCGGACGAGCTTGAAGAGGCACTCAAAAAATGGCTTTTCGTCAAAATAGACAATAAAACACCGATTTTGGCCACTCAAACGACTCAAAAACTGTCAGAATGGAGAAAAGCACAAAAAGTTTTAAAAAAAGTATGTACAAATGCGTTAATTTTTGATACAATATGTAGTGTTACTGACTTGCGGCAAAAAGAAGCCGCTTCCCTGAGCGCGAAATCCGACCTGATGATAGTCATCGGCGGAGTCGAAAGCTCGAACACGGCAAAGCTGTTTGCCGTATGTAAAGAAAATTGCCCGCATACTCTCCGAATTGAAAGAGCGGACGAGCTTGCGGTTAACAATTTAATAAAAACGTCAGCCCACACGAGAGTGGGCATAGCCGCGGGGGCCTCTACCCCGTCAGGCGTAATTCAGGAGGTATACAACAAAATGAGCGAAATGAATGAAAATTTCGAAGCCATGCTCGCAGAATCTTTCAAAACTTTAAATACAGGAGACATCGTTACCGGAACCGTAACCTACGTAACCGACGCTGAAATTCAGCTCGACGTCGGCGCACAGGTAACCGGCATTATCAAGGCTGAGCAGATTACAGACGATCCTTCTGTAAAGCTTACTGAGCTCTATAAGAAGGGTGACCAGATAGAAGGTCGCGTAGGCAGAGTAAGCGACATCGAGGGCATCGCAGAGCTCTCCAAGAAGGCTGTTGACAGCGCAAAGAATTGGCAGAAGATCGTTGCACTTTCCGAGTCCGGAGAGATCGTTGACGGTAAGGTAGTTGAGATCACCAAGGGCGGCGTAAGCGCACTCGTTGGTGCAACCAAGGTATTCGTTCCCGCATCCCAGACCGGTATTCCGAAGGAAGGCGACCTCGCTGTTCTCAAGGGACAGGACGTTCAGCTCAAGGTCATCGAGATCAAGGGCAACAAGGCAATCGGCTCTATCCGTGCTGCTAAGAGAGAGATCCGCCGCGCAAACGAGGCTCTCTTCTGGGAAGCAATCGAAGAGGGCAAGGTATACACCGGTACCGTTAAGAGCCTCACCGCTTACGGCGCATTCGTAGATCTCGGCGGAGTTGACGGAATGGTACATAAGTCCGAGCTCTCCTGGAGACCCGTTGCTAAGGCTGCTGACGTTGTTTCCGTTGGCGACGTTATCACCGTTTTCGTTAAGAGCTTTGACGCTGAAAAGAAGAAGATCTCTCTCGGATACAAGACCGAGGATACTAACCCCTGGCGCATCTTCACCACCAACTACGCAGTTGGCGACGTTGCATCCGTTAAGATCGTTAGCCTTATGACCTTCGGTGCGTTCGCACAGGTAGTTGAGGGCGTTGACGGACTTATCCACATCTCCCAGATCGCACAGCAGAAGATCGGCAAACCCGCTGACGTTCTTGAGGTCGGTCAGGTAGTTGACGTTAAGATCATCGCTATCGACGAAGAGAAGCAAAAGGTAAGCCTTTCCATCCGCGCACTTCTCGACGAGGCTCAGGCTGAAGCTGAGGCTATACCCGAGGAAGTAGATGAGGAAGTAGTTGAGGAAGCTGCTGAAGCTACCGACGCTGAGTAATTTGAATAGAATTATCAATAGATCTCCCATCCGTAAGGGCGGGAGATCTTTTGTTTTTGGAATGAATAATGAATATTGAAGAATGAATAATGGGGCGATAGAGAATTGAAAATGGAAAGTTGAAAATTAAGAGGGGGAACGTGAAAATGCAAAATGCAAAGTGCAGAATGCAGAATTGGCAGAGAACGCGCGTTCGGCTGTTTCCAAAATAAATGCCCCCACCTCGTCGGTAGGGGCGCTTCACGAAGCGCCCGAAATATTGGTTACCTCCGCGCATCCGTCTGTTGACGGAACAATGATGTAAATCAAACAACGGGAGGAGCAAACCCCTCCATTACCGGCGAGATGGTAATACTTATTTTGTTCTTCTTAGGTACAACAATGTTCTATCCACTTCGTAGGGGCGATTCAAGAATCGCCCGTTTGTACGGCACAAAGTAAATTTTACGACAACGCGGGCGCTTCGTGAAGCGCCCCTACAAACGAGATAGACCAAACAAAAATCTATATCTCGCTCTTCATAATTTAAAATCAAAGAAACACGCGGTAGCGAGCTGTCCGCGTGTTTCTACATCGCATTTATATTAAATTAACGAACGAGGATGTCATTATCCTCACAAACATCCAAAACCACGAACGAGGCAGGCATAACGATTACGCACGAACCCTATACCAGCCCCCATTCAAGTTCTTTGCGCCACTTTCTACGAAAGAAAGTGGCAAAAACGCGTCCCATTCCTACTCCAATCTAACTTCCAATCTGACTCCTACCCACGCTCACAAGAGCGACGGCGGAGCCGCGGAGGGTGAGATCCCCAAGGCAGGCGGGG
>JAFTKL010000080.1 GCA_017453285.1 Clostridia bacterium
CAGGTCACTACGTATTCTACAACGACAGACTTTTCTGGAACTATGAGCAGAATATGATGATTCGTGAGATGGACGACAAGTACGGTCTTCTTCCTATGCCTAAGTACGATGTCGAGCAGGAGCAGTACGGTACAACCTCTCAGGACTACTACAACCTCTATATGATCATCGATCACTCCGAGAGCACCATCAAGACCAAGGGTGAAGCTATCTCTGCATTCCTCCAGCTCGCTAACGAAGAGTCCTACACCGGCGTTCGTGGTTACTACTTCAACCGAGTTATCAAGCCTAAGTTCTTCGGTACTGACGACTCTGAGGGTACTGTTACCAAGTCTATCGCTCTGTTCGATATCATTATTTCGAACATCGAGTTCGACTTCATGACCATCTACTCTATGCCTCTTAACAACGTTAACCACCTCTGGAGAAACGCTTGCTACGGCACCGGCACTCTTGAGGGCGCATTCCTCGGAAAAGAGCAGACCTTCCACGAAGCACTTATTTCGTGTGACGTATGGCTTGGACTTCGCAGCGAGGACGAGCTTGGATAATTGATCCGCTTTAAATTCAAAATCGCCTGCCCTTTGGGCAGGCGATTTTTTTGTTTTTTATTGACAAGAATAGTCTTTAGTGATATAATATATTTACATAATATTCCACCCAAGGAGGATCATAAAATGAACGAATTTCTTGAAAAGCTTACTAAAATAGCCGAGGAAAACAATATTCCCACTTATCATATCTCCGTGGCGACCAAGGACGGCATCGAGACCTCGAGGCTCGTGCGCGGCAACCCCTGCCAGAACTCCTATTCGGTTGCAAAATTCTTCTGCGTTACCGCTATCGGTATGCTCTACGATGACGGAAAGATCACGCCCGAGGCAACCATCGGTGAGATCTTTGCAGACGAGCTTGCAGAATACGGCATCGATCCTACAGGATGGAACAAGGTAAAGCTCCACGACGTTATGCGCCACCGCATCGGCTACGAGCACGGTTTCCTTGATATCGACGTTGAGGACATCACCAAGTACCCCACCGACGACTTCCTCAAGCTCGCACTCTCCGCTCCTCTCGTTTACGAGCCGGGTGAGAAGTCTGTATACTCCGACGCGGCATTCTACCTCGTTTCCCGCGTAGTTACCAAGGTCAGCGGCGAGATGCTCGACGATTTCCTCTGGCCCAGACTCTTCTCTAAGATCGGCTGCCGCGAAGTAGCATTCTCCAACTGCCCCCACGGCTATCCTATGGGCGCGACGGGTATCTACATCCGCACCTCCGATATGGTCAAGCTCGGCAGAATTTATCTCGATAAGGGTATGTACAACGGTCAGCGCATCATCTCTGAGGAGTGGATAAAGATGGTTATCGAGAACCACTACGAGCTCAATCCCTGCGGCAGCGGCTACGCTAAGGGCGGTATGTGCGGTCAGAAGCTCTACGTTAACTTCGATAAGGATATCGCAGTCGCTTGGCATTCCTACGACACCAAGGGACTCACCGCTCCGCTCAACGAGCAGCTTTGATAAAGTTAGCTTGTATTTTATTTCTCTTCTTTTTTGAAAAAAAGAAGCAAAAAACTTTCCTGAATATATTAACGTAAAATTTGATCGTAAACCGATAAACCTACCCCTTTTAAGCTTTGTGGCATTATAAGCTGATGCGATATCGTTATTTTAATTTAACGCAAATAAACAACCCGTGGGCACACTTTCCCACGGGTTGTTTTTCGCAATTGTATTTAATTTAAACTCACACCTTGAACATCATGTCTCCATAGCTCGGGAGCGGCCAATATTCCGAGGACGTGAGCAGCTCCATCTCGTCGACGAACTCGCGCAGGCGCTTCATCGTGGGGATGACCGTATCGCGATAAGCCTCGGCGCGCGTTACGTTGTTTGTGATCGAAGCGGCTACCTTCTCGCTCGTCTCAAGTTTTGCGAGCGTGTGGTAAGCCTTATAAGTGAGGTCCGACAGCTTCTGCACGATGTCTCTCTCGACCGCGCAAGAGCCAGGGATCAGCTTTTCCTTTGCGTTGGCACCTGTGGCAACGTCTCCGACGTAGCGGTTGACCGCGGGAATAATATCTCTGCTCGCCATCTCGATCATAGTCAGCGCTTCGATATTGATGATCTTCGAGTAGTTCTCAAAGAAGATATCCTGTCTCGACTTGATCTCGATCTCATTCATTACTCCGTGGTCGCCAAAGAGCTTGATATTCTTGTCAAGATCGAAGAGCTTGAATGCGTCGACCGCATTCTTGAGATTGAGCAATCCTCTCTTCTCCGCCTCTTTCTCCCATTCGTAAGAATAGCCGTTGCCGTCGAAGATTATGCGGCGGTGAGCGGTGAAGGTATCCTTGATAAGAGCGGCAACCTCGGAATTGAAGTCCTCTGCGCGCTCGAGTCTGTCAGCAAACTGGCGGAAGCTCTCGGCAACTGCGGTGTTGAGCACCACGTTGGGAAGCGCGATATTCTGCGACGAGCCGAGCATACGGAACTCGAACTTATTACCCGTAAACGCAAAGGGCGAGGTACGGTTGCGGTCGGTGGTATCCTTGCGGAAGGTTGGCACGGAGGGAATTCCGAGGTCCATCACTCCTGCCTTTGCGCCCTTATAGGTAACGCCGTTGATTATCGAGTCGATGATCTGCTCAAGCTCTTCGCCGACGAATATCGAAACGATCGCAGGCGGTGCCTCAGCCGCGCCGAGACGGTGATCGTTGCCCGCGTAGGCAACCGAGATACGCAACAGATCCTGATAATCGTCGACCGCCTTGACTATCGCGGCGAGCGTGAGCAGGAAGATCACGTTCTCTGCGGGTGTCTTGCCCGCGTGGAGAAGATTTTTGCCGCCGTCGGTCGAGAGCGACCAGTTGTTGTGCTTACCCGAGCCGTTTACACCCGCGTAAGGCTTCTCGTGAAGCAGGCAGACGAGCCCGTGCTTCTCGGCGATCTTCTTCATATATTCCATTATAAGCAGGTTGTTGTCAACCGCAAGAGTGGTCTTTACGTAGACGGGCGCAAGCTCGTGCTGAGCGGGAGCCGCCTCGTTGTGCTTGGTCTTGGAATGGATACCCATTTTCCAGAGAGCCTCGTCGAGATCGGCCATATACGCACCGATGCGTGTCTTGAGCGGTCCGAAGTAGTGGTCCTCGAGCTCCTGACCCTTGGGGGAGTGCGCGCCGAAGAGCGTTCTGCCCGTGTAGAGCAAGTCCTTACGCTGATCGTAGAGCTTCTTGTCGATTATGAAATACTCCTGCTCCGCGCCGACAGTCGTGTTGAGTCGCTGAGTCTGGGTATCGCCGAAAAGGCGCAGGATGCGAAGTCCCTGCGTGCTGATGGCATCCATAGAACGAAGCAGAGGCGTCTTTGTGTCGAGTGCCTCGCCCGTGTAAGAGCAGAATGCGGTCGGGATATAGAGCGTTCCATCCTTAACGAACGCGTAAGAGCCGGGATCCCACGCGGTATAGCCTCTTGCCTCAAAGGTAGCGCGAAGTCCGCCCGAGGGAAAAGAGGATGCGTCAGACTCACCCTTTATCAGCTCCTTGCCCGAGAACTCCATAACTACACGGCTCGGTCCGTCGGGAGCGAGGAAAGAATCGTGCTTTTCTGCGGTCAGTCCTGTCAGCGGCTGGAACCAATGCGTATAATGCGTTGCGCCCTTCTCGATCGCCCACTCCTTCATAGCGGCGGCGACGGGAGCTGCAATAGACGCGTCTATCGTTTTGCCCGTGGCGATAGTTTTGACCAAGGACTCAAAAACGTCCTCGGGCAGTCTCTCTCGCATCACGTCCTCATTAAATACCATACATCCGAATATTTCGGGTACGTTCTTAACCATTGTTTCACCTCGCGCGGAATAAAAAATAATACAGAATAATTATATACCTCTCGCGCCGACTTGTCAAGTCTTTTTTTTAGGTGGCAGGTATATCTCTCCAATATTCATAAAATCCACCCAATCAAAAAACAGCTCGCGCAGGCTCTCCGAGCGGCTGATAGCTCTCAGCTCGGCTCTCTCGGACGCAAACACACTCGCCCGACAGTCCTCCCAGAAGCGACAGAGCGTGTCGGTCTGTCCGCGTCCGAGTGCGCCATCGCCGCAGATTCCGAGCATACGGTAGGTCAGGTGGTCGAAATCAAGGCAGATAAAGTCGCATCTGCCGAGTCTTGCGCGCTGCCATATCCATATCGGCGAGTCAATGAGAATTCCGCGCGCCACGCATCCGTTGACCTCCCTGCCCTCCGCTTCAAGCTCGCAAAAGACCGAATGCAAAAGCGCATTTGCTTCGCAAAGCTCGCCGACCGAGCCAAATCCCGAGAGCATTATCGAGATCTCGCCGTAGATCGCCGCCAAGAGCAAAGCCTCGCCCTCGCTCCGAAGATCTTCGCGATCGGTGTGCGAGAGCTCAAGCGAAACACAAAGTCCGCGTTCCGTATCACTCTCAAGCAACCCGAGCGCAGACTCAAATATGTCGCCGCCAAGTGAGAGCTCGCGCGCACTGCAGAGCCGCCCGAGCCGCGCGCGGCTGCCCGAAAGCTCGTTATCCTCTCGCCTTGCGTACTCCGATAAAGCCTCAAGCCCTGGATCGAGCAAAAGGCGCGCGCGATCGAGGTCGATCAGTGCTATGTGCCCGTCAAGCGCGCACGCAGACAGCTCCTCACGTATCACAAGGCAGGGCAAGCAGATGCTCACAGATCGGCGTAGCACAATCCCACAGACGAGGATCCCCGCAGCTCTCCCACCGCGCGCAAGATACTCAAGTGCCTCGCTGACGTCGCGCTCGCAAGAAAGGCAAAGGATAGCGTCATCCGAGCCTCGCGCTATCCCTCCACGCCGCCAGAGCCTCAGCCTGCCGATCAGATAGCCTTCGCCTCCCACCGTCTCACCGCAAATATATCTCACGCGATCCCCCCTTTTACACTTATACAAGCATTATTTTTTGCCATTTTGTTGCGATATATGTAAAAATAAATTTTTTTTTGAAAAAGATAGAAAAAAGATCGAAAAATGGTGACAAAACAGAAAAAAAGTGATATAATATAGTCAATGTAAAATTTTAGATCAAGGAGACTAAAAATGAAGATCATCGTAACTAAAAACTATGACGAAATGTCTAAGGTAGCAGCCGATCTTATGGCTGAAGTAATCAAGACAAACCCCGCGTGCGTGCTCGGTCTTGCAACCGGTGACACTCCTATCGGAATGTATAACGAGCTCGTTGCTAAGTACGAGGCAGGCGAGATTGACTTCGCTGCAGTTCGCTCTGTAAACCTTGACGAGTACTACCCCATCACTCCCGATAACGATCAGAGCTACCGTTATTTTATGAACAAGCATCTCTTCGACAGAGTTAACATCGATAAGGCTAACACTAGCGTTCCCGACGGAACCGCTAAGGACGTAAGCAAATTCTGCCGCGAGTACGAGGCTAAGATCGACGAGCTCGGCGGAACCGACGTTCAGGTCCTCGGTATAGGCAGAAACGGTCATATCGGCTTCAACGAGCCCGACGCAGAGCTTGAAAGATTTACTCACCTCGTTGAGCTTACCCCCGACACCATCGAGGCTAACTCCCGCTTCTTCGCGTCCGAGGCTGACGTTCCGAAGCACGCACTCACAATGGGTATACATAGCGTTTTCAAGGCTCGCAAGATCCTTCTTCTCGCTTCCGGTAAGGGCAAGGCTGCGGCTATCCGCGCACTCGTAAAGAGCAATATCACCACCGCTTGCCCCGCAACCCTCCTCTGCCTCCACCCCGACGTAACCGTCATCTGCGACGAGGACGCTTACTCTTTGGTATAAGCAATTAGCCTATATGGACGCGATTTGAGGACGCGGTTTTCCACCTTTCTTTCGTAGAAAGGTGGAGCCAAAGAACTTGAATGGGGGTTGGTCAAGGGTTTGTACGTAACTCGAATCAATATTCCCTACGAGAGTTTGGGCTACTGTGACCTATAGTAATATTCCCGATCGTTAATCTAATAAAATGCGACGAAGCAACCCGTGGACAGCACGCTACCACGGGTTGCTTTTGTTTTTGTTATGAAAAGTCAGAGATATATTTTTAATTCTCAATAGTTTTATAGTTTTGCGCCTGAACGCGAAACATCTCTGCGTATTTGCCGCCGAGTTCTAAAAGCTCGGTATGGCTTCCCTCCTCGATCAGCCGTCCCGTATCGAACATATAGATCTTATCGGCGACTCGCGTGGTAGAGAGGCGGTGGGAAATGAAGATCACCGTTTTTTCCTCGGTCTTATGCAAGATCGACTGATTGAGATTGTACTCCGCCATAGGATCTAGCGCGCTCGAGGGCTCGTCCATAACTACGATCGGGTGATCCTTTGAGAACACGCGCGCGATTGCAACCTTCTGCGATTCTCCGCCCGAAAGGTTCGTTCCCTTATCGTTGAACTCACGCGTCATATGGGTATGTATTCCGTCCTCAAGCTTCTCAAGCTTGTCTCCAAAATCGGCAGCTCTGAGAGCGCCGAGCACGCGCTCCTCGTCCTGATCGTTATACTCCCGTCCGAGCACGTTTTCAGCAAGCGAGGTCGCGAAGATCTTATAATCCTGAAAGACCGCGCCGATCTTCTCGCGGTACGCATCGGGGTCGTATTCCTTGATATTTACGCCGTTGTAAAGTATCTCGCCCTTGCTGACGTCGTAAAAGCGCATTATCAGCTTGATAAGCGTGGTCTTACCTGCGCCGTTGTATCCGACTATAGCGATCTTCTCGCCCTTGCGGATAGTCATATTGACATTTCTTAGCGCATCCTTGCCCTCTCCCTCGCTCTTCGGTGCTACGTGATCCTCCTCGTGAAACTCGTACTTCGGGTGCGAGGAGAATTCATACGAAAAGCTTACGTTGCGCAACTCAAGGCTCTCGAACTCGGGAATCTCGCGCGTCGCGCCCTTCACTCTGGGCTCAAAGCGCATAAATTCGAGATATTTTTCAATATAAAGCGAGTGCTTCGGGTATTTCGTCAGCCTCTCGACAAGGTCGGTCAGCATCCATCGCACGCTCCAAACCACGCTCACGCTCGCCGCAAATCCGCCGACGAGCATATCTCCGCGCGCGAGCATAAAGATCATATAAATTATTATACTGTAGAACGACACGTCACCAAGCGTATTCCAGCTAAGTCCGTAGAGCAGAAAATACTTCTTTCCGTATTTTTTCTCGAGCTTTATTATCTCCTCGGTATTCTCGTCATACTCCCGCATAAGAAGCTCGTCCGCGTGTCTGATGCGAAGCTCCTTTGCGTGATCGGCAAGGTGATAAACTCTGTTGATATAGCTCTTCTTGCGCCAGAGCGGATTTGACTCCTTGCTGTGCTTGAAGCTGACCTTGTTTCCGATGAGATTTGCTACAACTGTTATGACCGATGTAGTAAAGAGTATGAGCGCGACTACTGTGTCGACCGTGAGAAGTATACCGAACATCGCAAACGCGCTGACGAGGCGGTTGATAAGCTTTCCCGTGTCCTCGATCACCTCGACGGCGCGCGTATCCGACTCGTTCATCGCCCACACGAAGTCGTTATAGAACTCGGGGTCGTCAAAGCAGGCAAGATCAAGTGAACGCGACTTGACGAAAAGCTCCTCGTGCATACGCAGGTGAAGCTTCTGACGAAGAAGAGGATTGACGATGCACCAATACCACTTATGAAATGCGAATGCAAGCGTGTAAAATAGCGCCATCGCGCCGATAATGCCCGCCGCGCGTGCAAAATCAAGTCCCTCGTCGACTGCGTTGAGCAGCTCGTAGTTAAACAGAGCCGCCGCAGAATTTATAGCACCCTGTATCAAGCCCTCAAGTACCATAAAGACGAAATAGAGCGGCGTGTACCTTGCGATCTTACCGATCATCAGGGCATTATTGTGAATTATTCTTGAAAATTTTTGTCTCTGTCTCTTAGCCATTGACACTCACCTCACTTCCAAGATAATTCTCGGCTTGTCTGCGGAACATATCCGCATACATTCCGTTCTTTGCGAGAAGCTCCGAGTGAGTGCCGCACTCGGCGACCGTGCCGTCGTCCATAAGCAGAACTCTGTCCGCAAGCACGGCAGACGAGAGGCGGTGCGAGATAAATATAACGCTTCTGCCCTCGGTTGCACGCATCATATTCTCAAACATCTTGTACTCTGCGATCGGATCAAGCGCGCTCGACGGCTCGTCGAGCAGAATGAAGGGTGTTCTGTCGGCAAATACGCGCGCAAGCGAGAGCTTCTGTTGCTCTCCGATCGAGAGATTTTCTCCCTTATCGTCAAATTCGCGCGTAAGTATTGTGTCTATTCCCTTTTCCATACGCTCGACTCTTCCGTACGCGCCGCTCTCAACGAGCGCATCGCGCACGCGCTGAGCGTCTCCTTCGACCGACGGACGCAAAAGCACGTTGTCCTTGACCGAAAGCGAAAACATCTTAAAATCCTGAAAGACCGTGCCAAAGCAATCGCGATAGCCTTTAAGATCGTACTCCTTTACGTTCACCCCGTCCATCAGTATCTCGCCCTCGCTTGCGTCGTAGAGTCTGAGCAAGAGCTTTACGAGCGTGGTCTTGCCCGAGCCGTTGCTACCCACGAGCGCGATCCTCTCACCCTTGTGAAGCGTGAAGTTTACGTCGTGCAAAGTGTCTTTTTCACTGTTACCGTAGCGGAACGAAAGTCCGCGCACCTCAAGCTCAACGCTCTCGGTAGGTGCCATTCTCTCTCCGCCCACGAGCTTGATCTCGTAATCGAGAAAATACCGCACGTCCTCAAGGAAGAGCGCGTGCTCGCCGAACTCTGCAAAGTTCTGCACGAGATTGTTAAGGCAATAGGAAATAGTTCCTATCGAGCCGATAACGACGATGCAGTCGCCCACGCTCATACCGCCGTTCTCGCTTCCGATCACCATAGTGCTCCACACAGAATAAAGCGTCGCGCCGAGTATCGTCACGACCTCAAGCCCAAAACGCTGTATGTAGCCGTATATCGCCTTTTTAAGACCGTATTTCTTGGTTATTTTCTTGTATTCCTCAAAGGTCGCGCGCAGATCGCGCAACATATTACCGTACATTCCGCCGCTTCGCATCTCTTTCGCGTACTCGCCGAGATAAAAGGTGCGCTTGACGTACTCCGCGCGTCTGTTGACCTGCTTTTTCTCGCTCTCGAGATCGTGGCTTGCGATATTCTCAAGTCTGCGGAAAACTCCAAGCACGAGCGGAAACAGACCGAAGAGTATCAGCACGGGATCGATGACGAACAGCAGAAGCGAGTTTGCGAAAAGCGCGATAAATCTCGCAATCAGGTCGTCAAGAGTGTACATTACCTTGAGTATTCTGTCATACGCCTCGTCCATCGCCTTGACGTACTTGTCGTAAAACACGGGATCCTCGTAGCAGGCAAGCTCTACCTTTGCCGCCTTCGAGAAAAGCATTTTTTCGATATGTGCGCCAACCTTGCGTTGCTCGATGGGAGAGATAACGTTCCAGAACCAGCTAAGTGCAGTAAAGCTCGTAAGGCTCACCGTGGCGAGTATCACCACGAAGAGAACTATAGACTCCACGCTGCGACCGCCCTCTATTCCGTTCACTATCATCCGAAGCAGATATCCCTCGCTTAAAAACTCGACCGTTCCGTATATGAAGGACGAACCGAGATAGACTAAAAGATATATCGGCGACGCCGCAAAGATGGCTTTGAGCGCAAACAGATTGTTTGAGACCGTCCGTCCGAGCGGCAATTTCTTCTTTTTTTCTTTCTTTTCTTTTTCCTTTTTCATAAACAACCTCCTTGCCGCACGGCAAAAGGTAAGATCATTCGCCGCTTGCTCTGCCGCAATCTATCTTGCAAACTCCGCTTATATTGTAGTTTTCTCCGTGAAAGCAAACTCTTATTACGTTGCTCCCCTCGTTACATATATAGCTGTTCTGCGCCGCAAGCTTGCGCCCGCTGTAGACCGCTATTCTCAGCTTTCCGTCATCATTCCACGGAACTTCGTCGACCAGACTGTATATGATCTCCCTCTTACTTTCATTCCCAAAAAGCTCGTCGATCGTGACTCCGAATATTTTTGCAAGCTCGGGAAGCAGCATAATATCCGGACAGTTGGTCTGTTGCTCCCATTTTGATACCGCCTGGCAGGAAACACCCAGCATTTCGGCAAGTTCTGCCTGCGTCAGCCCCAAAAGTCTGCGATAATATGAGATCTTGAGACCGAGCACTGTATTCTTTTGCATTTTTATCCCCTCCTTTTTCCGTCCTTCGATATAAATTGCATTATAATTATAGCATCTTTTGCGAATTAAATAAATAAACCGTTGGTTTAAGTATTATCAGCGATAGTTGATACCGCTTTATTTTATCAAGAAAACAAAAAACACCCTTTCGGGTGTCGAATTCTGAATATAAAAAACGCACCCGCCTCGGATGCGTACAAATATCTACTTTGAGGTTCTCCTCAAGGAAGGCATGAGAACGGTCATCCGATAAATTTTGCTTTTTTTGCTCTGAAGCTTGGTAGTCATTATTCTTTTGCCTCCTTTCTTTAATATTACGTCTTGCGACTTTTTTATTATAGCACCGCTCACGTGTTTTGTCAATATATTTTTGAAAATACAACCAACGCGCGAGTTATATAGCAATAAACACAAAAATTGGCGGTACTCGTACCGCCAATTTTTATATTATGAATTTGATTATCAGCTCTGTAACAAAGACCGTCACGCAAGCCGAGACTGCGACGAAGAGCAGGCTCTTGCCGAAGTATGCGAGCACCATAGCCACCGCGAAGGCAAGCACGCCTGCGAGTGCGAACTCGGTCGACTCGATTATTGCCGGGAAGGTCATTACCGCGAGGGTTACGTAAGGCACGTAATAAAGGAAGGATCGCAGAATGCGGCTCTTTATCGGCTTACGGATAAGTGTGAGGGGCAATACGCGGATCAAATAGGTCACCGCCGCCATACAGAGAATATAAATATATACGTTATGCATCGCGCTCTTCCTCCTTTATCGGACAGATTATTGCCACTCCGAGCGAGATGAGCACGGTGAGGATTATGATGCGGATACCGCTTGAGAGCTCGCGAATATAGGGCGCGTACTCGAAGAGAGCCGAGAGCGCGAAGCTGATGAGCACGAGGATCGCGACCACGCGATTTTTCTTTGCCTCGGGCACGAATACCGAGATAAACATTCCATAAAGACCGACGCCAAGTGCCGTGACCACCGCCGTGGGAAGCACGCTTCCCATTATTGCGCCAAAGAGCGTTCCCGCCGTCCAACCCGTCGTTGCGACGACGAACGTACCGTAGGTAAAGTAGGGCGAGAGATAACCCTCTTGCATCATACTGACGCCGAAGATCTCGTCGGTGACGGTAAAGCCGAGCAGAAGCCTTTTGAGCGTCGAGGTCGAGGGCTCAAGCTTTTGCGAGAGGGCGGCTGACATCAGCAGATAGCGCGAGTTTGCGACTATTTCCATAGCCACGAGCTCAGAGTAAGACGCTTGCGCCGCGATCAGCGTAAACGCGATATACTCGCCTGCCGACGCGTTATTGAGCAGACTCGCAAGTGCCGCCGCGATCGCAGGTATCCCCGCACTTACGGCAGATATACCGAGCGCGATAGCAACCGCGAAATAACCGAGCGCGATAGGCACGCCCGCCTTCATTCCTTTCACAAACCACTGACTGTTTTTCATTTTGCGCCTCTTTGTCGGATCGAATAAAACTGAATAGAATTATAGCACAAAACAGCTCAAAAGTAAAGGGCTTTGCGCAATTTTTTCAACCTTTGCCCTTTTGTTCCATATAGCCGCTCAGCTTTTCTTCCTTTCCGAGCGCGAATGCGGCACATCCCGCGAGCTTTGAGGCGATCAGCGCGTGCAGCCGCATCGAATAGGTCGCGTCGGCGCGGCGCAGAATTCCGCACAGATCGGCAAGCGTGATGTTCTCCGCCACCCTGCCGCCGACGATTCGCGCCATCTCCTCGCTGACCGTTTTGTCCTCACTCTCGCACATAACGAAAAACACGACCTCGCGCCCGCGCTCCTTGTCTGCGACAAGCATTCTCGCAACTTCGGCACGGAGCTCGATATCCGCGTTTCCCTTTAGCGCGACCGCCACGAAGCGCGGAATTTCTCGTCCGAATATCCTGCCGAGCAGGAAGTTCACCCTCGCTTCGTCGGGGCAGAGCGCGCCTGCGCGCTCGCAAAGATCGACTCCATCGATCGCGCGAGTGCCGACTATATGCCGCGCGAGTGCGAGTGAGCGCAGATCTCTCGTCTCAAAGCGCGAGCATTTTGATATCGCACGTTTGCAGATCGCGCGGCTGAGCCTGCCCTCGATCCTGCCGATGCCGCTCCCCCACGCGATCACCTCTCTGCCAAACGTGTGCGAAAGAAGCACGAGCGTGCAGTAATAGAAGAGCGAGCGGCGGCTAGTGTCGTTTTGCAAAAGCGTGCCGCCCCCGAATATGACTCGGTCGCTCGAGAGGATAGCCCCCACGAGCGCGAGCGGTGAATAGCGCGCGACACATTCGATGCCAAATTTGCGCGAGTCGCTCTTGCCGCTCTTAGTGAGGGCTCGCACGCGCTCGTTCGGAAACTCCATCCTCGCGCGCTCGATCGCCGCGAGCAAAAGCGCGTCGTCGCCCATATTCGAGTAGCCGTAGTATCCGCACAAAAGACTGCCGCCGCTCTGCTCTGCTCTCTGCGAAAGCCTTTTATAGTGCCGCTCGGTCGCCTCAGTGCAAGCCTTTGCCGAGCAGTATTTTCTCAAAAGCGCCCCAACCCGCCCGCTCTCACGATAGGCAAGCGCGGCAGAAATATCCTCAAAAAGCGACTCCGCATCGGCACGCCGCTCACCGCGCGCAGAGAAATTCGACGCAAGCGCGCGATCGAAATTCTCTTGACGAAGTCTGCCAAAATACCCCTCGTTGCCGCAAAGAATGATAGGAAGATCACACATCCCTGCCTCGATCGCCGCGCGCGACACCCCGACGAAGAGATCGCCCGAGTGCAAAAAGGCAGCACTGTCCGAAATATTACCCACACATTCAACAATTTCTGCCCCGATCTCAAGATTAGTGCGCCTTGCAAGCTCGCGGATATAGGCAAGCTCACTGCCGCCCCCGCCGATTCGGATGCAAAGATCGGGATATTTTTCGTACAAACGCGGCGCGACCGCGCAGAGCAGGCACGCGCCGAGAGAAGAGTCGCCGTCAAGTCGGCTCAAAAACAGTATCGTTTTTCCCTGCCGTCTCTCGCCACTCGGGCAGAAGCGCGCGCTATCCACGCCGTTCGGGATCACGCTGACGAGCGACGGCTGAATGCGGTAGCCCTCGTAAAGATACTGCCGCAGATCCTGGCTGACCGCGATCGGCGCGTCGCCCCATCTTGAGAGCGCACGCGTCAGATGAGTCAGACGAAAGCGCGCGTGCACCGTCGTCACGAACGGTACGCGGTACTTTTTGGCAATACCGCAGACTATCAGCGACGCAAGCCTTGAGTGCGAGTGAATGATATCAAATCTGCCCTTTTTGATAAGCGCGCGCAGGCGCAGACGGCAGAACAGCATATTCCACGGCTTGTGTGACGAAAGCGGTAGGCGAAAATGCCGCACTCCGCCCTCTTCAAGCGCCGATACGAGCGCGCCGCCCTCGGATGCAACGCTGAGCGCGTGACCGCGCGCGACAAGCTCGCGCGCAAGCGTCAGTATATGCGTCTCCGCGCCGCCGCATTCCATTCTCTCAGCGAGCATAAGTATCCTCATTTCCTCACCCCCAAAGGAAAGCATTGACAAAACGAGCGATCTTTATACTCAATTCGGCAGAAAATCGGAAAAATATTGCGCTCTCCCTTGAAAAATCGAGACATTTGTGGTAAACTATTCTAAACACTAAAGAGGAGGAAAGATATGCTTGCCTTTTATGAGAACAAAAGCTCGGCTTTTTACTGCAGAGACATCAAGGGGCACTCGCTTGAGTGCGCGATGCATCTGCACTACAACGTCGAGATAGCCTTTATCTACGACGGCGAGACCGACGTGTCTATCGACAATGCGCCTCCCTGCAAGGCAGGCGGCGGCGACGTTATCCTCATATTTCCAAATCAGGTCCACGCCTTCTCTACCAAGGTCAGCGAGCGGCACATCCTGCTCATCTTCGACCCGCAAACGCTCCCCGAGTTCTCTTCGCTCTTTACCGAGCATATCCCGACGGCAAACATAATTCACGGCGCGGCGGGAGACCGAGAGCTGCGCACGCTCATCGAGCGCATCTCCGAGCTTTTCCAAAAGAGCGAAGCACCCTACAAGGACTCGATCCTGCGCGGCTACCTGCTTGCGTTCGTCGGACGACTTTTCACTATGACGAAGTTCAAAAAGGTCGACGCAGAGGATATTCACGCGCTGGGTAGCGTGATGAATTACTGCATCGCGCACTACCGCGACAATCTCTCGCTCGATCTTCTGCAAAAAAAGCTGCACATAAGCAAATATTACATCTCGCACATAATGAACCAGAAGCTCGGTATGGGCTTTAACGACTATATCAATTCCATCCGCATCGGAAACGCCTGCCGCCTGCTAACCGAGAGCAACGCGCCGATCAGCGAGATCAGCGAAGAGGTCGGATTTAACACCGTCCGCACCTTCAACCGCGCTTTCGTCAAACATATCGGCAGCTCTCCGAGAGAGTACAGAAATAACAGTCTCAACACATAAATTTAGGGAGATATTATGATAGAAATACTCTATAAAGATAAATATATTCTCGTCTGCCGCAAGCCTGCAGGGCTTTTGTGCGAGGGAGAGGGACGCGACTCGCTCACGACACTGCTCTCCGAGCAGCTAAAAAATGCGGGCGAGCGCGCGGAGCTATTCACCGTCCACCGCCTTGACCGCGAGACCGAGGGTGTCGTGGTATTCGCGAGAAGCTCGACCGCGGCGGCAAAGCTCTCGGAGCAGATAACGCGCGGCGAGTGGAAAAAGATCTACTTGGCTTGGCTTTGGGGCATACCCGAGGTCGAGAGCGGCAGGCTTTGCGATCTGCTCTATTACGACCGCCGCCTATCAAAATCCTTTGTCGTCGACCGCGAGCGCAAGGGCGTGAAGTCGGCAGAGCTCTCTTACGAGACGGTAACACGCTCGGCGGACGGTAAGCGCACACTTGTGCGAGTCGAGCTCGGCACGGGGCGCACGCACCAGATAAGAATTCAGTTTGCCTCGCGCGGTACACCGCTTTGCGCTGACCGAAGGTACGGCGCACCCAAGGACTCGGGCAGCGCGATCGCCCTCGCGGCAGTCTCACTTGACATCATCCATCCCAAAACAAGCGAGCCGATGCATTTCGAGATCGAACCGGAGAATTTAGAAGAATATAATTAACCTAAACATCCCTCGGCGGAGCTCCGTCGGGGGATGTTTGTAATATGGAATTTTTATTTTTGAGATTATAATAGAGCATTCGGGCAGAGTTTTCTTTAAGATATTAACAAAATTACCATCTTTCCCTATTTAAATGTGTCATCCTGAGCGACGTCACGTAGCGAAGCGGAGTTAGGAGTCGAACTTTTGGATTTGTGAGCGGTAATATAGCGAACAAATCCAAAAGCGAAAATTGTCAAGACAATTTTCGGGATCTACTACGATTTATATTGTCCTTTTGGCATAAAAGTAACATTTTGTGTCGTGTTGGGTTACATATAATCTTTTTGTAGATCCCTCACTGCGCAGGCAAGCTGCTTGTTCGCCTTTTTTCGCCTAACACGGTCGAAAAAAGGTTCGACTCCACACGGGTTTACAGTCTTGTATCTCTTTCATTTACAATATCTCCGTGTTCCGCTCAGGATGACACGTTTAAATAGGGTGCGGTGGTGACCGATGCGACATTGGACCGCCGGCAACTTGTTGCAGGGACGCATGGTCCCTACAGAATTGATATAGATTTATTGTTTAGATAACAGACGGAAGTGCATTTTGTAACCGTAGCGACCTCGGGAGGATAATATCCTCCCCTACAATCCTGTTATTCATTTTTCATTGTTCATCATTCATTATTCATTTTTTCATTTGTAGGGGAGGCTATCAGCCTCCCGCGAATACGGATAAATATTGTGCTTTCGGCTATAGGTTAAACAAACAAATTTCATCTCTGCCTTCACAATTAAAACAAAAAGAAACACGCGGTGGGTTGTCCGTCCGCGTGTTTCTACATCGCATTTTATTAAATTAACGATCGGGGATGTCGCTTTGGTTTATAATAGCCCAAAGCACCTTAGAGAATATCAGTTCGAGCCACGTATGCACCCTATAACAACACCCACAGGAAGTTCTTTTGGTTCTTTTCTTTCAAGAAAAGAACAGAAAATCGCGTCCTAATCGCATCCCAAGCTTCAATTTTCAATAGAATACTTCTCAAGGAAGCCGTTATAGAGTTTTGTGAACTCGGGGCTACCTGCCTTAACTTCGTGCAGATATTCGTGGACGCCGAGAGACTCATGCTTGGACATCTCGATAAGGCATCCTGCGATATTCGAGCAGTGGTCCGAAACTCTTTCGAGGTTGGTCAGCACGTCTGCAAGCACGAAGCCGTGCTCGATGGTGCATTCGCTCTTCTGAAGTCTGAGGGTATGCTGGAGTCTGATCTGATCCTTGAGGTAGTCGACTACCTGCTCAAGAGGCTCGACCGATGCCGCCTTGACCATATCGCTCTCCACGAGCGCGCCCTTGGTTATAACGAGTATCTCGTCGACCGCGCCCATAAGCGAGTGGAGCTCTTTCTTCGCGCTATCCGAGAACGAAAGGTTTTTATCTCTGAGCTCCTCGACCGACTCGATCAGGTTGACCGCGTGGTCGGAAATTCTCTCAAGGTCGCCGATCATATGCAAGAGCTTTGTGACCTCGTGGCTGTCAATCGTATCCATATCCTGCTCTGAGAGCTTAACGAGATACGAGCCGAGCGCGTCCTCGTAGATATCTACCGCATTCTCCTCCGATCTGATCTCGTCCGCGACCTTTGAGTCGTAATTATCAAACAGCGCGAGCGACTTTGAGAAGGAAGTCATAGCGACCTCTGCCATATGGCAGGCTACCGCACGGCTTCTGTCGATAGCGACGGAGGGAGTTGCAAGAAGTCTGTCGTCGAGCATATCGGTGTACTCGTCTCCCTTTTTGTCCGAGCCGCGAACCGTGAGGCAAGCGAGCTTCTCGAGGAGATTTGAGATGGGGGCGAGCGAGATTACCGAGAGTATCTTGAAGACGGTGTGAACTATAGCAATTCCCCACATATCGATCATATTGCCGTTTGCAAGTCCGAAGAGATCGAACGCACCCGTAAGACCGAGGATCCAGCCGACAAGATAGTACATCGACAGCCAGAATGCAACGCCGATAACGTTAAAGTAGAGATGCACGAATGCCGCTCTCTTACCGTTCTTATTAGCGCCGAGCGAGGAAAGGATAGCAGTTATACAAGTACCGATGTTCTGACCGAGGATGATCGGGATCGCCGCGCCGAACGAGATAGCTCCCGTACCGATCGCAAGCGCCTGCAAAATACCGATAGATGCCGAGGAGGACTGGACCACCGCGGTGAGTATCGTACCCGCAAGAACACTGAGAATGGGATTTTCGAACATTGTGAGCATCTGACAGAAGCCGGGGTCGTTCTTAAGTCCGCTTACCGCCTGCGACATAATGTCCATTCCCGTCATAAGAACAGCGAAGCCCATCAGTATAGCACCGACGTCCTTCATCTTGCTCTTCTTGGAGAACATTATAAGCGCGATACCGATGATAGCGAGTATCGGCATCCACGCGTCAGGCTTGAGCCACTCAAGCCAAGCGGAAGCCTGTGCACCGCCCTCGATGCCGTTGAGTGCCGTGATCCACGCGGTGACCGCAGTACCGACGTTAGCACCCATAATAACTCCGACAGCCTGACCGAGAAGCATCGTGCCCGAGTTAACGAAGCCGACGACCATAACGGTGGTAGCAGAAGAGGACTGGATTATCGCGGTAACGCCAAGACCGAGAAGGAAGCCCTTGAACTTATTTGAAGTCAGATTGCCAAGAATGGTCTTGAGCTTTCTGCCCGCACTCTTCTTTAGCGCGTCGCCCATTACGTCCATTCCGTAAAGGAAGAGAGCAAGACCACAAACGAGAGTCAAAATTTCAAAAATTCCCATTTTTGTTCCATCCTATCTTTTTAAGAACCGTTTTTTAAGTGCCGGACGCACTAAGTATATGATACAATAAAAATCTTGATTTTACAAGTATTTTTTCTATAAAAAATATGCGGTTTATCAATTTCGTCATATTGACGAAACAGAACGCGCAGAAATGCCGAATTCCTCAAGCTTTCCGCCCTTGAATGCGACTACCGAGCCTATGCCGCACGCGCGCAGTATCTCAAGGCAGTCGTCAAATGCGCAGGTCAGGTCGGTCGATCTGTGGCTGTCTGACGAGAGAATTATCTTGCCTCCCCTCTCCTTTATCTCCTTTAAGAGAAAAGGCGCAGGGTACGGCGTTTTGCGGTAGCCGCGCGAGATCGCACCCGAGTTCATCTCGATGACAGGGCAGACAGCGAGGGCGGTCTCGAGTGCCTCGATCGCATAGGAGCGATATCTTCTGTCGTCCTCGTCGACAAGTCCGAATTTCGTCACAAGATCGATGTGTCCGAGTATGTCGGGGCGCATCTGCGGAATGCACTCAGCGTATACCGAGTAATATTCCTTTGCAAAGGCGATAGAATCACCGCCAAAGCAGGTATTCGTGACGTCGATAAACTCGTCGCGGCTCATATCCACGTCGCGCAGTCCCGTATTGGTGCGAACATAATGCACGTCGCCGATGATATAATCGTAAAGCTCTCTGTTCTCGAGCTTTGCAAAGCCGTCAAGCTCGTAGCCAAGATAGATCTCAATGCGATCCGCATATTCGCGTCCGAGTTTCCTGATCTCCTCGATATACCGCGGCAGATCATCCTTTTTTATGCAGTAGCGCGAGTCGAAATCGGTGTAACTGTGGTCCGAAAAGCCGAGAGCCGACATCGAGGACGCGATCGCCGCTTCTATATTCTCACGAACGGAATTCTTGCCGTCCGAGTAGGTCGTGTGCGTGTGAAAATTTGAGTATTGCATTTTCCTTCTCCTAAAAAGTCTTACAAGAAAATTATAGCACAAACGCGCGCCGCCGTCAAGTTCTTTACTCCTTTTTATACTTTATATACACTTAATATTTTGAGCAAAAAAAGTTCATATTTTGATAAAAAATCAATTGACAATATCACGCTCGCATAGTATAATTTAATTAAAGAAAATGCTCTACGAAAGAAAGGCGGACATTATGAAGATCAGAATTATCAAAAAAAGCTACTCCGACGTAATTGCCCTTCCCACCGCAAAGCGCTTCATCCCCAAAAAGCCCGACGTATTCTTCCGCTCGCTGCTCAAGCTCGTCTCGCTCCCCGACCTGCTTGCAACTCATTTCGAGTGCAAAAAGGTAGGAATGGAGCAGCTCGGCAAGAACGAGCCCTGCCTCTTTTTGATGAACCACTCGAGCTTTATCGACCTTGAGATCGCGGCAAGCATACTCTACCCCCGCCCCTTCAACATAGTCGCGACTACCGACAGCTTCGTCGGAAAGACTTGGCTGATGCGGCAGATCGGCTGCATTCCCACAAAAAAATTCGTCTCGGATATCGGACTTATCCGGGATATGAAATACACGGTCGAGAAGCTTCACAGCTCGGTCGTTATGTACCCCGAAGCAAGCTACAGCTTTGACGGCACGAACACCGTGCTCCCCGAGAGCCTTGGCGGCTGTCTAAAGCTACTCGGCGTACCCGTCGTTATGATCCGCACCTACGGCGCATTCACGCGCGATCCGCTCTACAACGGACTTCAGCGCCGCAAGGTAAGAGTAAGTGCCGAGATGAAATATCTGCTCTCGCCCGAGCAGATCAAGCAAAGCTCGGCTGATGAGCTAAATGAAATACTGAAACGCGAGTTTACGATAGATAATTTCACGTGGCAGAAGGAAAACGAGGTGCGCATCAAAGAAGTTTTCCGCGCAGACTATCTCCACCGCGCGCTCTACAAGTGCCCGCACTGCAAGGCAGAGGGTAAGATGCTCGGCAAAGGCATCAAGCTTAAATGCAACGAATGCGGCGCGGAGTACGAAATGGACGAGCTCAGCGCGCTCAAGGCTACGAACACTGAAACAGTCTTCTCGCACGTGCCCGATTGGTACGCGTGGCAGAGAGCGTGCGTGCGCGAGGAGATCGAGCGAGGCGAATATAAGCTCGAGATCTCCGTGCGCATACTTATGGGTGTTGACACAAAGCACATCTACGACGTCGGAGAGGGCGTGCTGACGCACTCAACAGAGGGTTTCCACCTCGTCGGATGCGACGGCACGCTCGACTACACACAGAAGGTTCAGGCGTCCTACAGCCTCTATTCCGACTTCAATTGGTACGAGGTCGGCGACGTTATCTGCATAGGAAACTCTAAGGCTCTCTACTACTGTCTGCCGCAGGACGAAAGCGTCTCGGTCGCAAAGGTCAGAATTGCCGCCGAAGAGCTCTATAAGCTCAAGAAAAATTCAAAAAAAGATTGACAGCGCGGCTCGACTGTGCTAAAATATTGGTATAACATATTATTTTGGAGGTTTTCATCATGGATGCACTCAAAAAGATCTTCCCTCTGTCCTGGAAGTACACAAAGGACGTTGCTAATCTCATCATCGGTATTATCATTTATATTGTAGTAGGTATCGTTGCAGGCGTAGTTATCGGTCTCGCTACCTTCATCGGCGGACTTATCCCGATCGTAGGCGTTATCCTCGCTATCCTTCTTGGCGCAGTAGGCTCTCTCGTAGGCCTCTACGTTCTCGTTGGTATCGTGCTTCAGATCCTCGTTTTCTGCAAGGTTATCTGAGTACAAACTCAAAATAAAAATCGCACGGATATTGCATCCGTGCGATTTTTGTGTTATTCAACTTTTATGAACGGATCCTTTGGATCGCTCGTTGCGCGGTAGAGGTAAAGTCTTGTAAACTGCCCCTCGTCGTCGCGACCGGGTGCGGAGAAATAATAATATCCGTTACCGAACGAGTAGATGCCCGTCGAGCCGAGCGGGAAATTATTTCCGTATATCTCGCCCTCGGACAGCCCCTCGCGCTTCAGCGACAGCTCGAGTATCTCTTCACCCGTCGCTCTGTGAGTCGAGCGTTTGGGCGCGATCTTTCCGTCTATAACGTACATACAGTAGTTCGGAAACTGCGGCTTTTTGCCGTTGTAGACCGCCGCCAAGAAGTCGCCTGTGTACGCGTCGTACTCGAGGTTCTGTATGCCCCAATTCGTGTTTCCCGTATAGAGAAAATACTTCGCCTCGGGCGCGTCGGGCCCGCTCTTGTGCATATCGTTCTGGCAGAGCGGCTGTGCGCAGCTATCCCACCAATTTTCAGCGTCGTAGCAAAGAATGACCTGATAGTCGTTGTCCTCGCGCTCAAGGTCGGAATAAATTCCGTAGGCAATAAAGATGCGCTGCTTGCCGCTCTCGTCGCCCGGTATCACGCCAAACGACGTGCCGTCGATACCGCTGCAGGCATATCTGTGCGCCTTTCCCTGCTCGCCCTCTGCATTGTAGTCGTTCACGACCTCGCGAAGATAGACCGCGCGCATAATTCCGTCGCGCTCTGCCGACATTCCGACGCGGTCGATACGCTCAACGTCGAATATCGCGCAGTAAAAGGCATCCTCAAACCTGCCGTCCATACCGAGAGAGGCGAGAATTCCTCTGCCGATTGAGTCGTTCTTGAACTCGAGCGAGCCGTAAACTCTGCCGTCCTCCTTGTTATAAGCGATGCAACCGAGGTGCCCTATCAGCCCGTCGACCGTGCCGACGAGATTTCCTTCAAGGTCGGTCTTGACGAGGAGCGTCGTAAAGGAATAGTAGATAAATCCGTTCTTCTCGTCGACGGCAATTCCCTGACAGTGATTTTTGCCAAAACGGCCCGAGAATATAGACTTTGGAAACTCAGCATTCATAGTCTTAGAAATTGAGGAACTCAATGTATCTCTGCCAATCCTCGCGACCGAGGTAGTGCTTACCGGGACGGAGGTGATAGCCGATGTCACCGTCGTTGTATCTCTTGCGGAGCTCGGGGTGCTCGTCGTCGGTGATAAATCCCTTGCGTCCGCGATCGGTAAAGAACTCGCTTGCCGCTACGCAGCCGAGATATTCGTTCTTGGGGTATGCCCACTCGTCCTCGAGCGCGCTCGCCGCGTAAACTTTGTGAGGATAGTTAGCCGCGATAAGAAAATGCTGGTCAAAGGGCATAGTCTCTTCGTTGTGTGCATACTTGTAGTAGTTCTTGCAGAACCAGAACGGGAAAACTCTGCAGATAGCCTCGATGGTCTCGCCGCCCGTCTCTCTCGCGATAGCCGCGCCGCTGCAGCCCGAGTCGTTAGAGAACGCGCAGTAAAATCTCTCGTCGAGCATTCCCGCGAGAAGCGCGGTCTTGCCAAGGCGCGAGTGACCGATGACCGATACGCGCGTGTGATCTACCTCGTCGCGAGTCAGCGAATAGTCGAATACTCTGCTTGCCGCCCACGCCCAGATGCCGATCTTGCCGCAGTCGGTGTCACCGCGCTCGCCGTTCTTGTAAAGAAGTCCTGCAATTCCGTTAGTGAAATCGCCGTCGTCCGAGCTTACGTCCTTGTAGAAGATGCTGAGTATAGCATATCCGTTGTCAACGACTTCCTCGGAAGGCTGATACTCGTGGGGAGTCTCAGGACCGAAGTTGATGTGCACGAACGCGGGGGAGTTCTTCTTGTCGCTGGGGTAAATGTAGGAAACGTGGAAGGTATGCTCGCCAAGCTCGCTCTTGCAATGGAATGCAAGCTTCTCAAGCACAGCCTTGCCTGCGCAAAATCTCAGATTTTTGCTCTCGACGGTCACGTCGATAGAGATGTCTACGTTCGGGAAATAACCATATTCCTCGTGCAAAAGCAGATCGACGATCTCGTCCTTTTCTTTTCCCTTGAGCGAAGGGAGTCTGTCTAAAAGCTTCATTACTGTTCTCCTTTTTAGCAATTTATAAATGATTTATAGGTGTTTTGCGTTATTTGTTCGAGAGAAATTCAATGTATCTCTGCCAATCCTCACGGCTGAGGTAGTGTCTGCCGGGGCGGAGGTGATATCCGATGTCACCGTCGTTGTATCTCTTGCGGAGCTCGGGGTGCTCGTCGTCAGAAATAAATCCCTTGCGACCGCGAGCGGTGTAGAACTCGCTTGCCGCCACGCAACCGAGATATTCGTTCTCGGGGTATGCCCATTCGTCCTCGAGCGCGCTTGCCGCATACACAAGGTGAGGATAGTTAGCCGCGAGCAAAAAGTGCTGATCGAATGGCATAGTCTCCTCGTTGTTTGCGTACTTGTAGTAGTTCTTGCAGAACCAAAACGGGAAGACTCTGCAGATAGCCTCGACTGTCTCTCCGCCCGTCTCTCTCGCGATAGCCGCACCGCTGCAGCCCGAGTTGTTAGAGAAGGCACAGCAAAATCTCTCGTCGAGCATTCCCGCGAGAAGTGCGGTCTTGCCAAGACGCGAGTGCCCTATGACCGATACGCGCTCGGGATCGATCTCGTCGCGAGTGAGAGCGTAATCAAGCAATCTGCTTGCCGCCCAAGCCCAGATACCGAGCTTTCCGCAGTCGGTGTCGCCTCTCTCGCCGTTCTTGTAGAGAAGTCCTGCAATTCCGTTGGTGAAATCGCCGTCGTCCGAGCTTACGTCTTTGTAGATCATCGAAATGATAGCGTAGCCGTTGTCAATTATCTCCTCGGTCGGCCGGTGCTCGGAATAGAAACTGATATAAGTAAAGGCAGGCGATGCCTTCTGATTGCTCGGATAAATAAACGACACCGGGAAGGTATGCTCGCCAAGCTCGCTCTTGCAGTGAAACGCAAGCTTCTCCTGCACAGCCTTACCTGCGCAAAATCTCTCGTTTTTGCTCTCAAGGGTCACGTCGATCGAAATGTCTATATTCGGGAAATAACCGTATTCCTCGTGCAAAAGCAGATCTACGATCTCGTCTTTTTCTTTTCCCTTGAGCGAAGGCAGTCTATCTAAAAGCTTCATATGAACCTCCTTGGGTTTATTTGTTAGTTACAGTATATCACAAATTTGGAGGCTTGTAAAGTGAATTGAAAAAATAAAATTTATAAAAAATAAAGCCCCGTTTGGCGTACCTGCCGTAGAGCAGGTACGCCAGCTATGATCGCCTGCGGCGAGTTTAGAGTTATGATTGCCTTCGGCAAGTTATGATACACCTTCGGTGTAGTTTGAAGCAACAAGGCGATCATATCATAACGTTTGCATTTTTGCGCAGCAAAATGCAAACTCATAACGGTGAGTGTGAGCGAGCCTCATCACTCATAACTGAAAATAGCTTTTCTGTCTTCAAATGCAGTGCTTCTCAAGAAAAAAGGACGAGGCAAGCATCCTGCCGTGATATCAGATGCAGCCGCACCCCGAACAAA
>JAFTKL010000081.1 GCA_017453285.1 Clostridia bacterium
CGATCGTTCGCGGTTCCGCTCGTGAGGCTCTTGAGTCTACAAATACAGACATCAACGCTCCCGAGTATGCTTGCATCCTTGAGCTCATGAACGAAGTAGATAACTATATTCCTTCTCCTGAGCGTCAGGCAGACCTCGACTTCCTTATGCCCGTCGAGGACGTATTCTCCATCTCCGGCCGTGGTACCGTTGCAACCGGTAGAGTTGAGCGTGGTACTGTTAAGGTTGGTGACGTTGTTGAGATCGTTGGTCTCACCGACGAGAAGAAGAACACCACCGTTACCGGTGTTGAGATGTTCCACAAGCTTCTTCCCCAGGCAGAGGCTGGTGATAACATCGGTGCTCTCCTCCGTGGTATAGCTAAGGATGAGATCGAGCGTGGACAGGTTCTCTGTAAGGTCGGTTCCGTTCATCCTTACACCAAGTTCAAGGGACAGGTTTACGTTCTTACCGAGAAGGAAGGCGGAAGAAAGAAGCCCTTCTTCAACGGCTACAGACCTCAGTTCTACTTCAGAACTACTGACGTTACCGGCGTTATCGGTCTTCCCGCTGACGTTGAGATGTGCCGCCCTGGCGATAACGTTGATATGACTGTTGAGCTTATCACTCCTATCGCTATCGAAGAGGGACTCCGTTTCGCTATCCGTGAGGGTGGTAGAACTGTTGGTTCCGGCGTCGTTTCCAACATCATTGAGTAATTAAAACTCACTTAGGCGCCGAGGAATATTCCTCGGCGCCTTTTAATAAATCTATTGTATGATCTTTGGGGTTTGGTGAAATTCCATACCGGCGGTAAAGTCCGCGAACTCGAAAGAGCCGAGCAGGTGAAATTCCTGCACCGACGGTAAAGTCCGGATGAGAGAAGATATGCGTGTAGTTACTATTCCTATCTTCTCCCGCATTTTGAAGGGAGAATTTTTTTATGAACAGCAAGACTAAAACAACCGAAAATATCAAGAGAATGACCGCGATCGCCGTGTTTGCCGCCCTCGCGTACGTCATACACTTCGTACATATCCCCGTGGCTTTTCTCAATCTTGACTTCAAGGACGTCATAATGACGATAGCGGGAATGTACTTCGGCCCATCCGCCGCCGCAGTGCTGGCATTCCTCGTTCCGATACTCGAGTATCCTACGAGCGAGACGGGACCTTACGGACTTATTATGAATATCCTTAGCAGCGGCGCATTTGTTATAGTCGCAAGCGTGATATATAAATTCAAAAAGACACTCTCGGGAGCGATAATCGCACTTTGCTCGGCAACGCTTTCTATGGTCGCCGTGATGATGCTCGCGAACCTCTTTATCACTCCTTATTATATGCACGTGACTCAGGCAGAAGTCGTGGCACTCATACCCACACTCCTGCTTCCGTTCAACGCAGTCAAGGCGGTGCTCAACGCCGCACTCACGCTCTGCCTTTATAAGCCGATATCTAAAGTGCTCAAAAAGAGCGGATTTGGCAGAAAAGAGGGCGAAAATGCGGAAACTACCGATAAAAAGCAGAATATGATGCGCTCACTGCTCGTCTGGGCGGTCGGCGGAGCGATCGCGATAGCCGCATTCTGCATTATCTTTTTCGTGCTTGGCGGAAAGATCGCGTTTAATTGAAATTTTTGACCGAAACTGAAAAAAACTCACGCTTTTTTCGAAAAATATGTTGAAAAAAGCGTGAGTGTATGATATAATATTAAAGATAACGAAATAGAACTCTTATCAAGAGTGGTGGAGGGACAGGCCCAGCGAAGCCACGGCAACCTGCAAAATGTAAGGTGCTAATTCCGGAAGATGAGAAAGTATGATCTCCGGGGCTCTCGGAGATTTTTTAATGAAAGGAAAGAAAAAGAATGAAGAAAATGCTTTTTACGTCCGAATCGGTAACCGAAGGACATCCCGATAAAATATCGGATAAAATTTCTGACGCGATACTCGACGCTCTGCTCGAGCAGGACCCTATGTCGCGCGTTGCGTGCGAGACCTTCTGCACGACCGGACTCGTAACGGTTATGGGTGAGATCACGACCAAGGCTGTCGTTGATTTTCAGAAGATTGTAAGAGACACAGTTCGCGAGATCGGCTACACAAGAGCAAAGTACGGCTTTGACTGCGATAGCTGCGGCGTGCTCAGCTCTATTCACGAGCAGTCGCCCGACATCGCGATGGGCGTTGACAAGTCGCTTGAGGCTAAGCAGGGAGACGCTGATGAGCTCGATATTGGTGCGGGCGACCAGGGACTTATGTTCGGATACGCTTGCAACGAGACCGAGGAGCTTATGCCCCTGCCTATCTCGCTTGCTCACAAGCTTGCAAAGAGACTTACCGACGTAAGAAAGAACGGTACTCTCGACTATCTCCGTCCCGACGGAAAGACTCAGGTGACTGTTGAATATCACGACGGCAAGCCCGTTCGCGTTGACACCGTTGTAATCTCCACTCAGCACTCTGCTGACGTTGAGCTCGCACAGATCCGCGAGGATATGATCGAGCTCGTTATCAAGGCTATCGTTCCTGCTGAGCTTATGGATGCAGAGACCAAGATATACGTAAACCCCACCGGCAGATTTGTCGTTGGCGGTCCTGCGGGCGACACCGGACTTACCGGCAGAAAGATCATCGTTGACACTTACGGTGGATACTCCCGTCACGGCGGCGGAGCTTTCTCGGGCAAGGATCCGACGAAGGTCGACCGTTCGGCATCCTACGCGGCAAGATACGTTGCAAAGAACATTGTTGCGGCAGGCCTTGCGGATAAGTGCGAGGTTCAGCTCGCGTACGCTATCGGCGTTGCGAAGCCCGTGTCGGTAATGGTCGACACCTTCGGAACGGGCAAGGTAGACGAATCGGCGATCTCGGAGGCTGTAAGCAAGTGCTTCGATTTCAGACCTGCGGCTATCATCAAGTACTTTGATCTGCGCAGACCTATCTACTGTCAGACGGCGGCATACGGTCACGTGGGCAGAGAGGACATCGATCTTCCTTGGGAGAGACGTGACCTCGCTGATAAGATCAAGGCGGCACTTTAAGAGATGCGAGCGTAATGCAGATCGCGATGCGGTTGCATTACGCTCTTTATTTAAATTTTTGGAAAGGAGGAGCATTATGGCAGGAGAGAGAGATATTTACGGTCTTGAGAGGCTTGAGGGAAGCGTTGAACAGATAGTTTTCTGCAACGAGGACAACGGATATACCGTTTGCGATCTTTCTACAGAGGACGATATTTTCACGGTTTGCGGAATAATGCCTATGCTTTGCGAGGGCGACAGACTCTGCGTTTACGGCAAATGGGTGCATAGCGCGAAGTACGGCAGACAGTTCTCGGTAGAGCAGTACGAAAGAGTAATGCCCGCGGATACCGCGTCGATGCTCCGCTATCTTTCCTCGCGCGCGATTAAGGGAATTGGACCTAAGACCGCGGCAAAGATCGTCGAGGAGTTCGGCGAGGACACCTTCGACGTTATAGAAAACCACCCCGAATGGCTCGCAAATATCAGGGGAATATCGGTCAAGGCGGCGCTTGCGGCATCCGAGAGCTTCAAGGAGCAGGCGGGTATACGTACCGCTATGATGTTCTTCCGCGAATACTTCGGCGCGGCGACAACCGTGAAAATATACAAAAAATGGGGTAGCTCTTCGGTGGATATAGCCAAAAAGAACCCCTACCGCCTCTGTAACGAGGTCGAGGGAATAGGCTTTGAGAGAGCCGACGCGCTCGCAGGTAGTCTTGGACTGCGGAACGACAACTTTGACCGCATTATGAGCGGACTTTGCTACGTGCTGACAAAGAATTCCGCACAGAACGGCCACGTTTGCCTTCCTCGCGAGAAGCTCGCGGCGGCAGGCGCGGAGCTGCTTGGCGTGAGCCTTGAGGACTCGGATGCAGGCGTATCCGAGCTTATCCGAATGGGCAGACTCAAGTACGTTATGCAGGACGAGACGCAGATGATATATCTTTCCGAGGCTTACGACGAGGAGAAATATATCGCTGAGAAGCTCGTTCTGATCGACAAAATGTGCATCAGCGTCGACGTTCAGGACGTGGACAGATTTATCGAGCGAGAGCAGGCAAAATCGGGTATGGAATACGCGTATCTGCAGAAGCAGGCGATCTCCGACGCGCTCCGCTACGGAGTTATGATACTGACGGGAGGCCCCGGAACGGGTAAGACCACCGTCGTGCGCGCGCTTATCCACATTTTTGACAGTATGGGCTACGATATCGCGCTCGCCGCACCCACGGGAAGAGCCGCGAAGCGACTTTCCGAGGCGACCTCGATGGAGGCAAAGACTATACACCGACTGCTCGAGATGGGCTACGACGTGGATGGAAAAGCTGTCTTTAACCGAAATGATTTTGACCTGCTCGACGAGCAGATAATCATAGTCGACGAGGCGTCGATGATAGACAGCTCGCTGATGTGCGCGCTGCTCAAGGCGATCAAGCCGGGTGCGAGAATAATAATCATCGGCGACTCGGATCAGCTTCCCTCGGTCGGCGCGGGCAACGTTCTGCGCGACGTGATCGAGAGCAAGAGATTTTCGACCGTGCGACTCACCGAGATATTCCGTCAGGCGCAAGAGAGCCTTATCGTAACCAACGCGCACGCAATAAACAACGGCGAGATGCCCGATCTTAGCGTCAAGAACAAGGATTTCTTCTATCTGCGCCGCTCGTCTGACCGCGAGATAGCCGCAACGATCTGTGACTTGTGCAAAAACAGACTTCCGCGTGCGTACGGAGATATGGCAAAGAACGGAATTCAGGTCATCTGCGCCTCGCGAAAGGGAGAGTCGGGCACGGAAAACCTCAATATGATACTTCAGCAGTCGCTTAACCCCAAGGCGAGCTACAAGCGCGAGCATAGCTTCCGCGACCGTGTTTTCCGCGAGGGCGACCGCGTGATGCAGACGAGAAACAACTACGACATAAGCTGGACGCGCGACTACGACGCTAAAGAGGGCTTCGGCATCTTCAACGGCGACATCGGCGTGATCGAGAGCATTGATAATCCCGACGGTACGATGACGATACTCTTCGACGAGAGGCGCGTGGTCTACGAATTTTCTCTGCTCGAGGACCTCGAGCACGCGTACGCGGTGACCGTGCACAAGAGCCAGGGCAGTGAATACCCGATAGTCGTCATTCCGATGTGCAGCGCGGCGCAGATGCTCCACACGAGAAATTTGCTTTATACCGCGGTCACGCGTGCACAGAATATGGTAATTTTGGTCGGCAGAGAGGATATTATACGCGAAATGGTCGAAAATAACCGCCAATCTATGCGCTATACAGGACTTTGCCGCAGACTCGGGGGAGAATGATGAGCGCGTGGGAATATATCCGTCGCATCGTGGCGGTGCGCAAGTGCGTTTCATGCCGCGCAATACTCAGATACGACGACTTCGACGAGAGCTTTTGCCCGACCTGCAAGCTTTCCTGGCAGAGCGCGAAGGTCGAGAATTGCCCCGAATGCTACAAGGCGGTGACCGAGTGCACTTGTATGCCCAAACAGCTCACAAGCGCGGGCGCGTTGACTCTGCGCAGACTCTTCTTTTACAGTCCGAAGAGGGAAAATGAGCCGCAGAACAAGCTGATCTACTTCCTCAAGCACCACAAGAACGCGCGTGTGTCGCGATTTGTCGCATCACAGCTTGCCAAGCTCATACCGAGCGAGCTTGATACGCTCGGAATAGACAAGAGCGAGCTTTTGGTGGTAAATATTCCGCGCGGACGGACGGCGGTGCTCAATTACGGCTTTGATCAGGCGGCGGAGATATCACGCGAGCTTGCAAAGATCCTTGGCGCGAGCTATCTGCCCGTCATCAGACGGAGGCGCGGCGGACGCGAGCAAAAGAAGCTGAGCGCGGTCGAGCGAAAGAAGAACATCAAGGACAGTACCTACATCAAGGAAAGCGATAAGGAGAGGGTGAGCGGCAAATATATCCTGCTCGTCGACGATATCGTCACAACGGGCTCGAGTATGTCTGTCTCGCTTACTCACCTTCGACGCGCAGGCGCAAAAGGCGTGATCTGCCTTGCCGTCGCAAGCGACCTTAAAAAAGAATTCAAAGAATAAAAACGGCTGCAAAGGAGCTCATTTCGGTCTGTCGAAAAAACTTTTGTAACACGCTTTTACAAAAGTTTGCTCAAAACCAAAGGCTCTCCTCATAGGAGAGCTGGCGGCGTAGACGCCTGAGAGGTCGTTTGCCTTAAACTTACTTTCCTTTGCCCTCTCCGCCGGCATTCGCCGCCACCTCTCCCAAAGGGCGAGGCTTTATGTTAGTTCGCTTCACAAGAGACGATGCTTTTTAACATCTGTCTTCTACGAAACAGTAAAAATTTTTTAAGTGACTATTTATACACGCTGAAACGAGTGCGATGCCACTCGTTTTTTATTTGATGTATTGCGAAACACGGTAAAAATATGCTATAATATGAAAAACTCAACTTTTTTTCGGAATTCTTTACAGTTTTTACGGTTTTTGTCGACTGTATGTATGAAGGGCCTTTCAGACTTTAGATAAGGAGGTGCAATATGGAACTTCAAAGCCGACCTCGGACAATTCTGAGCGATGAGGAAATAATCGCGCTTTATTGGGATCGCGACGAGCAGGCGATCTCAAGGACGGACGAAAAATATAAAAAATTCTTGCTGTCGGTCGCTTTCAATATCGTTTTTGACGATCAGGATTGCGAGGAATGCCTCAACGACACCTATATCGATGCGTGGAACTCGATGCCGCCGTCAAAGCCTGCGCTCCTGCAAGCTTTTCTTGCGACGATCATGCGCAGGACTGCGATAGATCGCTACAAGTCAAGAAAACGGCAGAAGAGAATTGCCTCCGAGCTGACGGTATCCTTGTCCGAGCTTGAGGAGATCATAGCCGACGAGAGCGACAGCTCCGCCGAGACCGACGAGCTTGCCCGTCTGCTCAGCGATTTTGTGCGTTTACTGCCCGAGCGCCGAATGTATATTTTTATGAGCAGATACTATTTTGCACGTCCTATAGGCGAGATCGCGAGCCTGCTTTGTTGCAGCGAGTCAACCGTAAACAAGGAGATCGCGGCGATCAAGCGCGAGCTGAAAGAAAAACTGATGAAGGAGGGATATACTCTATGAAAGAAAATGAGTTTTTGGACGGCGTGAGCAATATCGAGCCCGACGTAGTGGAACGCTTCGTCACTATGGATAATAAGCTTCAAAGTAGATCAAAAAGATCGAGAAACATATGGCTTCGCGTCCTTGCTCTTGCGGCGTGCGTGGCTCTGGTGATCGGCGTGATCGCCACCGTGGTGCTGCTTCAGGGCGGTGAGACGGGGCAGGATATTCCTGCGAAGCCGAGCCTAAACGACCGAGTATTCTTAAACGTTGCGATCAAGGGAGAAACCGCAAATAACGGCTTTGATGACTCTGCAACACATGGCGTTTACACGCAGAAAAATACCGAACAATTCGATAATTTAGTAAATACCAAAAAGCAGCTTCCTTTTGGAAATAACAAGGAATTCGTTTATAAGCAAAGTGATTGTGCGTATAAAACATCGGAATCACAAGAATACGGTGATTTTTATAGTATATATGATGTTTATAGTAACGGCGAAGAGAAGATAATGTATCTAAGGGGTACTGATTTACTTTGTTTTTATACCTCGAGTGAAGCTCTTGAGGGAATGACAGTAGCAGCAAAAAGCAAAGAAGAAGCTAAAAATATTGCCGATAATTTCTTACTGCAGTTCTTGACACGAGAAGAGCTTAATAACTATACAGATGTAAACGTGGATGATACCTTTAAATTATATTCATATTATATTAGATATACCAGAGAAATAGAGGGATACAAAACAGATGAAGAATTGTGGTTATCGTTCAATAAAGATGGATTTTTGAGAGGGTACGTAGGCTACAATTTAAAGAAATATGACAATCTGTTAGACCGTATCAGCAAAGAAAAGCTTGATGAGGCTAAAGCTGCATTGATGCAAAATATATCTGCGAATGTAAAAAAAGCTTTCAGCTATGAAGAACCGAGATTAACTACCGATACATCAGGTAACATCTATCTCGAGATGGAATATATGTATACCAATGACGAAGGAATGGAACAAATAGAAATTGCATTGGTAAGCGTAAACTAAATATCCCCGCCGCCTGCCGAAAATCCTCGGCAGGCGGCATATTTTTTATATTTTCGATCAAAAGTATTCGCAAAAATGCAAAAATTGTGCTGTAAGCTTTAAAATACTATTGCAATTTTGCGAAATTCATAGTATAATATATGTGTATGCGAAGATAACGTTATGAAAGGAGGATGATGAGATGGGCTTTATGTCAAAGCAGCTCTTCTCAAGGAACATCGGCATCGATCTCGGTACTGCGACGGTTCTTGTGTTCGTTGAGGGTAAGGGAATAGTGCTTAACGAGCCGTCCGTGGTAGCGGTCGACAACACGATGGACTGCATTACCAAGATAGGTAAGGACGCGCAGGCTATGCTCGGTCGAAATCCCGCGCACATCGAGGTCATCCGTCCGCTCAAGGAGGGCGTTATCAGCCGTTACGACGTGACGCAGAAGATGATAGAGTATTTTATCCGCCGTGCGTGCGGCAACTCTGTTTTTCAGCCTAAGGTCGTTATCTGTATTCCCACGGGAATTTCCGAGGTCGAGGAGCGTGCGGTCATCGATGCGGGAACGCAGGCAGGCGCGCGCAAGACCTATCTTATCGACGAGCCCGTTGCGGCGGCGCTCGGTGCGGGAATAGATATCTACAGCCCCGTCGGAAATATGATAGTCGACATCGGCGGAGGAACTACCGACGTTGCGGTCATCTCGCTTGGCGGTGTGGTCGTGTCGCAGTCTCTCAAGGTCGCTGGTGACAAGTTTGACGAGGCGATAATGCGCTACGTTCGCAGAAAATTCAACGTTGCCATCGGCGAGAGAACTGCCGAGAAGGTCAAGATTCAGATCGGCGCGGTCTACGAGCACGGCGAGGCGATGACGATGGAGGTCAAGGGAAGATGTCTGATACAAGGACTTCCCAAGAACATCACGCTTTCCTCAAAGGAGATGCTTGAGGCGATGATGGAGCCTATCTCCGCGATACTCGACGTTATCTGCTCGGTAATTGAGCGCACTCCCCCCGAGCTTGTGGGAGATATACTTAAAAACGGCATCATTCTTGCGGGAGGCGGAAGTCTGTTGCAAGGGCTCGACAAACTTATCGAGGACGTTACGGGTATCAAGACGAGACTTGCCAAGGATCCCACCAAGTGCGTGGCTCTCGGCACGGGCAGAGTTCTCAATATGCTTAACGGTATGCCAGAGGGCGCGATCGATCTTTCGCGCTTCAGAGGATTGAAGTAAAAACGTTATATACCAAAGAAGAAAGTAGTTATTCTAGAACTATTTCGAAGAGTAAACTTTATAAAAGCCTCGCCCTTTGGGAGAGGTGGACGCGTATGCGGACGGAGAGGGCTGGGAAAAAGTTAGTTTAAAGCTAAATACCCTCTCAGGCGTCTACGCCGCCAGCTCTCCCTGAGGGCGAGCCTTTGTATGTGTCTTTTGATCGATTTTGTATATACAAAATTGCTATATATCATATTTTAAAATATAAAGAGGTTTTATTATGGTAAATAATTTTGCATATCCCGGACTTATGAAATATTTCGAGGCTATCTCGGCGATACCGCGCCCTTCCTTCCACGAGGAGAGAATAGCCGATTATCTTTGCGCTTTCGCAAAGGAGCGCGGACTTGA
>JAFTKL010000082.1 GCA_017453285.1 Clostridia bacterium
ACCCTCCGGCGTTGCAATTTTTGATAGATTTTGTCAAAGTGAGTTGAAGCAAGATGCCGATCTTGCAAGACGAGATTTGGCGAAAGACACGAAAATTGCTCGCCGCAGGGCGTATTAGTTCGACTCTCTTCGGCTATACCATTATTATACCCTCTTTTGAGCAAAATGTCAATAACACATATAAAAATCGCCTGCCGATTTCTCGGCAGGCGGGTAGGAGCATTTAGTTTATGCTCACGTATAGAATTCCTCCGCGCTTACTTTCATCTTTGTTCATATACTCGTAAGGCATCTTAAGATAAACGTTACCTTCAGTATCCGTAGTGATCATCGCATCGCCAATCTTGACGACTTTATCTCCCAATGACTCAATCTTCTCCAAAAGCAAATCCTTTGCGGCATCAAGCTCTGACTTATCTATCTTACTCGCAATTTCGTCATATTTTTTTACATCCCAAGCAACGTACATGTAAAAATATCCCTCTTTATTCACATATACCGTAATATACTCATCGGTCTTATAGCCGCAGATATATCTCGCATAATGTATTCTATACATATTATTGTCATCTACTTCTGCTTTTACATTTTCGTAATTATTCAAGGTATCCTGTGAGAAAAATTTCAAAAGGAATGCATCAGAAGCAGCTCTTGCAGTCTCAAGATCATCCGGGGATAATTTTACATCCTTCAAACCTTCGAGGCTAAAGAACAATACGCAAACGGGTTCTTCCGAATTACGGAGATATATGCGCTCATTTCCTTTTTCGTCAAAATATATATCATACACGCTGTAAAAACTTCCGTATTCGTCTGTTGCTTTGTTTTTAGGCGCACAGCGGCTTTCGAAATAAGTAAAAACGCTACCTGTACCCAGAGGACATTCGATTGTTTTTCCCTTCATATCCTCCAAAATAACCTTTTTTTCAGACACACCAAGTCCGTATGCCTTTGCATCACCAAAGCCCAAAAACGCTTCATCCGCTGAGCCTTCTGCAGAAAGTGTCAGAAAGATAGGTTCTTTTTTCTCCTCGGTAACTTCTACCGTTCCTTCATCCGAAGAAACATCTGAACAAGCAATAAAGCTAAGTGTTATAATAAGCGATAAACAAACAAGAATTATTCTAAAAAGTTTCATAGTAATTTCTCCTTCAAGATATATTTAACAATTCACCCAACAGTAAGATACTGATAACCGTCTCCTATATAAACAATCGGATATGCTTCCAAACCATCTTGCGTTCCACCGTTTTGAACTTGGGCCATATCTACAAGTTCTTTTATAGTCATAGTATCTCCATGTAGAAGAATAAGCGAAAGTAAATTGCTCAAAAAGCGATCACTATCCTCTGTATGTACGACAGCATTAGTTCCTAAAACGAAATGCGCTCCTTTATTAAAGGTCTCCTCCAACAAGCTATAGCGTTCGCCCCATTCCTTTGCTGTTTCGCAACCAATACCCCGCCGAAGATCATCACCATAGTTAAAAACACAGCAACACAAGACCTATAGAATTTTCTCTTCATAACGTCTATTTCCTATCTTAGAATATTTTTTATGAAGAAACTTATAAAAAAGCGCACGTTTGCATAGGGGTATCGTAGATATCCTTGCTCGCGTGCGCTTAACGTCTATTTTGTTGTCTCGGTCTCACGTATTTATTTTTGGTGTCAATTTAAATACGAGACACCGAAAGCGTAGCCTCGGCGCACCCGTTTTGAAATTCTGCCTTGCAGAATTTTCCTTTCTTTGATAATATTATATCACTTAATCTCGAGTTTGTCAATAGATAAGATAAAGTTTACTCAACTTCGAAATTAGGATTTTTTAGTGTTGAAAAAAGCGGCGAGGTATGGTATAATAATTGTAATATTTTCAAGAAACGGGGGGAGCGTATGAAAAAGAAGCTGACAATAGGAATACTTGCGCACGTTGACGCGGGAAAGACCACGCTCTCCGAGGCACTTTTATATCTTTCGGGCAAGATCCGCACGCTTGGTCGCGTTGACCACAAGAACACCTATCTTGACACCAATGCCATCGAGCGCGAGCGCGGAATAACCATTTTCTCAAAGCAAGCGCGATTTTCTACCGACGCGGCGGATTTTATTCTGCTCGACACCCCGGGACACATGGATTTCTCAGCCGAGACCGAGCGCACTCTCGCGCTTCTCGACTACGCGATACTCGTCATCAGCGCACCCGACGGTGTGCAGAATCACACGCGCACGCTCTGGCAGTTGCTTGAATATTACTCTGTTCCCACCTTTATTTTCGTAAACAAGACGGATATCTGCATCAAATTCGTCGAGGAGCTTGAATCAGAGATCGCAGATACGCTCTCAAAAAACTGCGTTGCGTTCCACGAAAAATATTCGAAAAGCGAGCTTGACGAGCACTTGGCTCTCGTCCACGAAGAGTTTCTCGACTCCTTCCTTGCAGGCGAGCCTATTGACGACTATGACATCGCCACGCTTGTGGGCGAGCGCCGCCTCTTCCCTTGCCTTTTCGGATCGGCACTAAAGACCTCGGGGGTGGAATTTCTGCTCGACGCGCTCGGTCGATACACACTCTCGCCGATCTACGAGCAAAAGAGCTTTGGCGCGAGAGTATATAAGATACTCCACCACGGCGGCACGCGGCTGACCTATATGAAGATAACGGGCGGCTCTCTGCGCGCACGCGATGAGATAGTCTATCTCTCGTCTGACGGCAGACGGATTTGCGAGAAGGTCAGCCAGATACGGCTTTACTCCTCGGACAAATACGAGCAGGTAGAGAGTGTCGGCGCGGGCGAGATATGCGCCGTCATAGGTCTTAGCGAGACCTACGTTGGCGAAGGACTCGGAGTTGAAGCCGACACGCAAAAGCCGATACTCGAGCCCGTGCTCTCCTACCGCATCGATCTCCCCGAGGGCTGTGACACGCGTGTTTACTTCCCCAAGCTCAAGCAGCTCGAAGAGGAAGAGCCCTCGCTCCATCTCTGGTGGAACGACGAGCTCTCGCAGATCGAGGCAAGGCTTATGGGCGAGATACAGATAGATCTGCTCAAGCGGATGATCGACGAGCGATTCGGCATCAAGGTCGAGCTTGGCGCAGGGCGGATACTCTACAAGGAAAAGGTCGCCTCAAAGGCTATCGGAGTCGGGCATTTCGAGCCGCTCCGCCACTATGCCGAGGTACAGCTCCTTCTTGAGCCCGAGCCTAAGGGCACGGGGCTGATCTTTGACACGCGCCTGCCCGAGAACTCGCTTGACGTCAATTGGCAGAGGCTGATCCTATCCCACCTTTACGAAAAGGATCACCGCGGAGTACTCATCGGCGCGTCGCTGACCGACACAAAGATCACGCTCGTCGCAGGACGTGCGCATCTTAAGCACACCGAGGGCGGAGACTTTCGCGAGGCTACGCTCCGCGCGGTGCGCCACGGACTTATGAAGGGCGGCTGTGTTCTGCTTGAGCCATATTATAAATTCAGAATTGAGATACCGAGCGAGTACGTCGGCAGAGCTATGACCGATCTGCAAAACCGCTCTGCGAGCTTCGAGATAGAGTCGGCAGGTGAGAAATGCACCACGCTCTCAGGACGCGCGCCCGTCGCGACTATCGGAGATTACACGCGCGAGATTATATCCTACACGCGCGGCGAGGGAAGAATGTTCTGCACCTCGGACGGTTATGAGCCCTGTCACGATCAGGACGAGATCGTCGCGGAGCGCGGATACGACCCCGAAGCCGACCTTGAAAACACGCCGCACTCGGTCTTCTGCGCGCACGGTGCAGGATTTGTGGTGCGATGGGATGAGGTCGACTCGTACAAGCACCTTGACGCCCAGATCGAGCAGGATGCGAGCGAGAGCATTATCCCTAAGGCGCGCCGCATAGCGAAGCAGTATTCGCTCAATAACGATGAGCTCGAAGCTATAATGTTGCGCGAGTTCGGACCGATCAAGCGCAAGAAATACAGCGAGCCGAAGGTGTTCTCTGCCGACAAAAAGGAGCACAGACCGAAAAAGAAGCTTGTGTCGGCGCACAAGAATATTATCATCATCGATGGATACAACGTGATATACTCTTGGGAGAGTCTCAAGGAGCTTGCCGATTTCAGTCTTGAGAAGGCGCGCGAGACGCTGATGGATATACTGTCGGATTACGTTGCGTTTACAAAGGTCGAGATAATTCTCGTCTTTGACGCGTATCTCGTCAAGGACGGTGTCGGCTCGGACTTTACGCACGACGGCTATCGCGTGGTCTACACCAAGCAGGACGAGACGGCTGACGCGTTTATCGAGCGGATGATGTTCGAGCTGGGCCCCGATTACTCGATCAAGGTGGTCACGGGCGACAAGCTCGTGCAGTTCTCTGCCGTAAGCTCGGGAATTCTGCGAATGACCGCAAAGGAATTCGAGGACGACGTGCGCCGCGTGGGTAACGAGATAACCTCGTTCGTCCAAAAGCTTGCGGAAAGCTCGAAAAAATAACAAAAGAAGCAGTCGCCGACTGCTTCTTTTTTGCTTATCAATACTCAAATCCTGCGTCCTTGACTGCCTTGATGATCTCTGCCGCCTCGGCATCGGTGTAACGCTTCATCGGGAAGGTCGCCTGTCCAACCTCAAAGCCCATATCCTCAAGAACTACCTTGACCGCAGGGATGATCTTGGTGCCCATCATTACGGTAATTATTCGGTTTGCCTTGTACTGCGCCTCGCGCGCCGCCTCAAGATCGCCCGCTACGAAATGATCGTAGATAGGTCTGATGTAATCCATAAGAATATTATAATTCGTGCCGATGCCGCCGTCAGCGCCTGCGCAAAGGCCCATAAGGAGCATCTCGTCGGGTCCGTTGATGATATTCATCTCGCCGTGTGTCAGATCCTTGAGGCGCATCATCTCATAGTAGTTCGAGCTAGTCCACTTGATAGCCGTCACGTTGTCGATCTCGAACGCTCTTGCCGCGAAGGTCGCGTTCATATTAAATCCCGCCGCGGGATTGTAGTAGATCATAAGCGGAATATGTACTGCATTCGCAAGCGCCTTGTAGTAATTGTAGATATCGTCCGCATCGTAGGAGAAGAAGAGGGGCGCAGTTGCAGAGATAGCCGCCGCGCCGACGCTTTCAGCCTGCTTTGCAAGCCAGATAGCATCAGAGAAGTCGGATGCCGCGACCTGAATGATACAAGGCTTTTCGCCCGAGGACTTTACAGCCGCCTCGGCGAGCACCGCTCTGTTCTCGGTCTTGAGCGCAATTCCCTCGCCCGTCGCACCGCCAACGTAAAATCCGTCCGAGTTCTTCTCGAGAAGATAGCGCATAAGCTTATCAAGCGCTTGTGTGTTTATTGTTTCATCTGCATTAAGAGGCGTTACGAGCGCCGGCATTATACCCGTAAATTTCATAATAAAAAGCTCCTTTTAGTTTGTGATATCATTATATCACTCATCT
>JAFTKL010000008.1 GCA_017453285.1 Clostridia bacterium
CTCATTGAAGGCAACCCGACTCTCAGCTTTGACGGCAAGACCGTCAGCGCGACCGAGGCAGGCGAGGCGACTGTCATCTTCCGCCTCTCCTTCAAGCTCTCAAACGGCAAGCTCGCTTACGTTTACACACAGCCTGTTTCTATCAATGTTAAATAAAAAAACTATCCGATACGGAAGAACCGTATCGGATAGTTTTTATTTAATCAGTGCGTTTTCGGTCTGCGCCAAAGGAGCAGTCCGCTTAGCAGCCACAACCGCAGCAGAAGAACACTATAATAAGTGCGATGATGATCCACCAGATGTTGTTGTCGCCGAAAAGATTGCAAAGACAGTTATTCATAATATATCCTCCGTGAAATGTTGGGGGCTTCGCCCTCTCGATATCATTCTATGCAGAGGATAGATTTTGGTTACAGATTTCAGATGGTGTCTTTAAATTCAACAGGCTTGCCTGCCGCATCAGACTCGAACGCAGCCTCCATTACCTTCATAACTCTCATAAGCTCCTTGTGAGTTACGATCTGCTCAGCCTTGCCGTCAACAGCGAGGCAGTAGTTGCGGTAGAAATCGTGAACGTCGGACTTGGGAGAAGGAATGCTGTACTCGGTGATGGTCTCCTTGTTTCTCGGTGCCATCGTCTTTGTAAGACCTGCCGCGGTAACTACGGGAATAACGTCCTTGTCCTCCCAGTTCTTGCAGCATACGACTTCACAGTCTCTGCCCCAGCCGCGAACGATAGCAGTACCGTTAGTACCGTTCATATAGTGTCTGGGGAGCGAGATAAAGTGCGAGGTTCCAACCTCAACACGCGCAACGAGACCTTCCTCAAAGTAAATATCGAGCTTGAAGCCGTCGTCTACTTCGTAGTTGGTGATATGGTCAAAGTTGCAGTAGATGCGCTCGATCTTGCGCTCCTTGGTGATCTGAAGGATCTGGTCGATAAGATGTACGCCCCAGTCAAGCATCATTCCGCCGCCGTGCTCCTTCTTACCTCTCCAGTCGCCGGGGATACCGTGCGAGCCCTGAACTCTCGACTCCATGGTGAATACCTCGCCGAGATCTCCCGACTCGTATACCTGCTTCATCATCAGAAAATCTGCATCCCATCTTCTGTTCTGGTGGGTGGTGAAGAGCTTGCCGGTGCGCTCGGATGCCGCGATGATCTTCGCAAGCTCGTCGCTGCTAAGGCAAACGGGCTTCTCGGAGATAACGTTCTTGCCTGCCTCAAGTGCCGCGATAGAAAGGGGCATATGAAGCTCGTTGGGAACTGCAATTGTAACTATATCTACCTTCTCGTCCGCAAGAACGTCCTCAAAGGAAGAATAAACGTGAATATTCTCGTCACGCGCCGCCTGACGTCTGTCCTCTTTTATATCCCAAATGCCGCAAAGCTCTGCAACGTCACTCTTGAGGAGCTTGTTCTTGTGCCAGCCGCCCATGCCGCCAAAGCCTACGATCGCTACGCCTTTTTTGTTGTTAACCATACCCTTTTCCTTTCACTGTCGCACAGTAATATTTTTAGAAATTCAAAGTTTGGGAGAAATATTCCCTACAACAATATTTTGCCACCTTTTGTCTTATATGTCAAGTAAATATATCTAAATGAGCAATATTTGTCTCATTTTTTACAAGTTTATGCGAATAATCCGACAAGTTCGCTCAAGTGTCGAAATAGGACAACAAAACCTCATAAGTTTTTTGCTTCTTTCTCAAATCTTGAAAATCAAATTTCACTTTGATAGAGACAGACACAAGCAGATTTTATCAAGCCGCACGTCAACACCGTAGGAAAGTTTTTTGATTTTCACGTCGGCGCGTCCTGTGGACGATGAAGCCGACGCGAAAATAGGAAAAAACAAGGAGTATCGAGCGGGCGCCACGCGTTCACGCTCGAGACGACTATGTTTTTGACCGAACTCTTTTTTTCAAAAAAGAAGAAAAATATTTAAAAAATTATAAAAACCCTCTTGAGAAATTGCGAAAAATATTATATAATATAAAGTGAAGATTTATTGCAACTTTGAAAGAAATTAAAGACTCGGAGAAAAAGATGTCATATAGCGAAAAGCAAAGCAAGATCAGAAATTTTTCGATAATAGCACATATCGACCACGGCAAGTCGACTCTCGCGGACAGAATTCTTGAGGTGACCGAGACGGTCTCCAAGCGCGAGATGGAGGAACAGCTTCTTGACAGTATGGATCTCGAGCGCGAGAGAGGTATCACCATCAAGGCGCGCGCCGTCAGAATGAGCTACAAATCTCCCGACGGCGAGATCTATCAGTTCAACCTTATCGACACCCCCGGTCACGTCGACTTCAACTACGAGGTCTCGCGCTCGCTCAATGCCTGCGACGGCGCACTGCTCGTCGTTGACGCAACTCAGGGCATCGAGGCGCAGACGCTCGCAAACGCGTATCTCGCGGTCGACGCTAACCTTGAGATAATTCCCGTTATCAATAAGATCGACCTCCCCTCCGCCGATATCGAGCGCGTGAGAGGCGAGATCGAGGATATCATAGGCATTCCCGCAGAGGACTGCCCTGCCGTCTCCGCAAAGACAGGACTTAACATCGAGCAGGTGCTCGAGGCGGCTGTGCGCGACATTCCCGCTCCCTCGGGAGACGTCGACGCACCCCTCAAGGCACTTATATTCGACTCCTACTACGACAGCTACCTCGGCGTAGTCGTAAACGTCCGCGTTTTTGACGGTCAGGTCAAGAGCGGCGACAAGATAAAGCTGATGAGCAACGGCGCGACCTTTGAGGTGGTCGACGTCGGATATATGACCGCGTTCGGTCTGCAGAAGTGCGAGACACTCTCGGCGGGCGAGGTAGGATATATCACCGCGTCTATCAAGAGCGTAGGCGAGACGAGAGTCGGCGATACCGTAACTCTCGCGGACGAGCCCACGGACGAGGCACTCCCCGGATTTAAGGCTGTTCAGCCGATGGTCTACGCAGGTATCTACCCCGCGGACGGCGCGAGATACGGAGATCTGCGCGATGCGCTTGAAAAGCTCCAGCTAAACGACGCGGCGCTCGTGTTCGAACCCGAGACCTCGATCGCGCTCGGCTTTGGCTTCAGATGCGGCTTCCTCGGACTTTTGCATATGGAGATCATCGAGGAGAGACTCGAGCGAGAGTTCAACCTCGACCTCATCACCACCGCGCCCTCGGTTATATACGAGATCAAGCGCAAAAACGGTGAGCTCGTGAGGATCGATAACCCCTCGAACTTCCCCTCCGCCGACGAGATCGAGATCGCTTACGAGCCGATCGTGAGAGCAAATATCATCACACCTACCGAATTTGTGGGCGGACTGATGGATCTCTGTCAGGACAGACGAGGAAACTTCCTTGATATGAAATATATCGACACCGCGCGCGTAGAGCTGCACTACGATCTGCCGCTCAACGAGATAATCTACGACTTCTTCGACGCGCTCAAGAGCCGCTCGCGCGGATACGCTTCGCTCGACTACGAGCTTGGCGACTACGTGCCTAGCAAGCTCGTTAAGCTCGACTTCTTGCTCAACGGCGAGCAGGTCGACGCGCTATCGTTTATAGTCCACGAGGAAAAGGCATACGGCAGAGCGAGAAGGATCGCAGAGAAGCTCAAGGATAACATTCCGCGCCAACTCTTTGAAGTGCCGATCCAGGCGGCAATAGGCTCGAAGATCATCGCGCGAGAGACCGTAAAGGCTATGCGTAAGGATGTCCTCGCGAAGTGCTACGGCGGTGATATAACGAGAAAGAAGAAACTGCTCGAGAAGCAGAAGGAAGGTAAGAAGAAGATGCGTCAGCTCGGATCTGTCCAGGTCTCCCCCGAGGCATTTATGGCAGTTCTCAAGCTGGATGACGATAACTAAGGCGCAGTTTGGCATAAAATTCGCTTTCGCCCTTGACATAGAGATAGTTTTATGGTAAAATCTCTTAGTGGGCGAAAGCGCGCCTTACCTACCTATTCACTATTCACTATTCACTATTCACAATTACTTTTTACTTCAAATGCGGGTGTGGCGGAATTGGCAGCTTGAAGAGTGAGCGCGCCCGGTGGGCGATGAAGCGAGCTCGACAAGGCGCAGCAACAACGAGTATCGCGAGCATAGGCGAGCGAGACGACTATGTTGCAAGCCGTACCGCGCAAAACAAAAATTCAACAGACAAAATTTTATTCGCGGGTGTGGCGGAATTGGCAGACGCGCAAGATTTAGGATCTTGTGTTAATTCGTGCAGGTTCAAGTCCTGTCACCCGCACCACGTCAAGCGCCCGAAAACGAGCGCTTGACGACCATAAAAAACACCTATAAGGAGTTATCATGAAAAGAACAATTACAGCTATACTCTGCCTTATCCTCGTATTAGGCGCATTCACGTCCTGCGCAGGTTGCGGCAAGCATCCCACAGACCCTGCAGCGAAGGGTCACGATTACCTTCCCCAGTGGTCTACTAATGCTACTCACCATTGGCACGACTGCTCCGATAAGACCTGCACCGCACAGATCGACAAAGCTGAGCACACATGGAGCGAGCCTACCCTTGTAAAAGAGGCAACAGTTAAAGAGCCCGGAGAGCTCAAGTCGGTTTGCACGGTCTGCCAGCGTTCCAAGATCGAATACGTAGAGTTCAAAGGCTTCGACGCATCCTTCTGGACCGATCTCGCTAAGGCTTCCAACTACGAAAACTACACACTCTCTGAAAACACCGTCGCCGGTGATGTATATGCTTCTGCGCTCTATTATTTCACCGCTGATAAGGTATATCTCACAAGCGTTAACGTAGACACCAGCGAAATGACAACAGAAGAAGTGGGAGAAGCTACCGCAGAAAGACTTCGCAGCTATTACACAAATTTCCTTGGCACAGTGATTGAACTCGGTCAGAAGTGTGAGTACGTCCTCATCTCGAGAAGCTTTGCTTCTTCTGAGAGCTTCGACGTTACGGTAGACGGCAAAGCTTACAAGATCTCAGAGCTCAAGATAGAGCTTGACGATGATCTCAAGGTCACCAAGCTTGACTTCGTTATGACCGATGCTGAAAATAGCGCAGTAAAGTATGACTACTCTTTCTCGGCATACGGTACGACAGTAAAACCTGAATAATTACAAAAGTGGCTGTGTCACTCTGACACAGCCACTTTTTCTTGCTTTTTTTGCATTATTCTCCACCTTATGAAGCTGTAGGTGTCGTTAAACAAGAACACAGCGAAGCATACGAGGACAGAAAGATAGGATATATCCTTGAATATCGCGAGCGTCCAGAGAACTATCAGTATCACATCGTTGCAGGCATAGGCGAGCGCGAAATACGGGCTTCTGCGGAAAGTGAGATATGCCGCAATAAAGCTCGTCGTGACCGAGAGCGTGCTGGGCAGAAGATTTGCTGTTCCAAAGTACTTGAGAATAAAGTAAAATGCGACTGTAACGAAGATCGAGATAAGGAACATAAGACCTGCCTCACCCCAGCTTATACGGTTAACTCTCACCTGCGCCTTGCCCTTCTCAAATGGATTTCTCATCCAGGAGACAAGCGCGAATATCGCCATAGGCAGACTCATTCCGACGTAGGTGATCATCTCGCCGTAATAGCGAAATTCAAATGAGATAATTCCGTACAGCAGACTGAAAGCTATCATCAGCGCAGGTCCTAACGGTACTCCACGCGAGTTATAGATCAGCGAAGTCGTGCCGATAAGAGAAGCGGCAAGAGCCATATAGTTTCCTCGGTCAAATATCAGAAAGAAGGATACTATCAGCGTCACAGAGGATATCCAGATGATAAACTCGGTGCGCGTAAGCTTTATTGCTTCGGCTATTTTCATTATTCCTCCAAAAAAATAAGCATCCGCGCGCCTCTTCTAAGACCTAACGAGACGCAAGCGAATGCAAATGCATTTCCTACCCGGTGGCAGTTTTATCTATAGATATTATATCACAAGATCTCAAAAAAGTCAACACAAAATAAGAAAAGATCCTGCGCGGAGCGCAGGATCTTTTTATTTTAAAGTATGGGAGTCTTGCAGTATTTCTCAAGCACGTATCTGTACGTGTTGGTCTTGTTATTATGGATAGGATACAGAACTACTCCCTGACCGCCGTCCTCTTCGACAAGCATATAAGCATCTGTCTCGACGTCGTGGTTCTGAGACACCTTAGTGCTGACGATGAGCGAGTTAAACTTACCGATCGAGCGGAAGCCAACGTGGTAGCCCTGATCGGGAGACCACCAATACGAGAAACCGCCGTTATATACCGAACGGGTATTCTCGTGCATAACAAATCCGGTTGCGCCCTGGTCGTTGTAGCAGATGTCGTAGTTGTTGCCGTCACTCATATCGTAGAAACCGATACTATCATTTCCAAGGGAGGGCGGTATGAGTGGGTGGAGGTTACGGAATATGTTTCTCTCACCCGTCTCGGTAGCCTGAGTTCCATACATAATAGATGCAATACGCATATTCGCGATGGTATTGTAGGTTCCCTCTACAAGAACACCTACAGAATCCTTGGAGTTAGAGCCGGTGACGTTTACGTTATCCACGTTGACCCAAGTTGCGCCAAGCTCGTTGGGCCCCTTGTGAATATGAATTCCGTGTACCGCAGACTTGATAGATACGTTATAGATGTAGGTATCCTTGCTGCCCTCTACCGAAATACCCGAAGCTACGTTCGAACCGTCGATACAGCCGCCGACGACAAAAATGCTTCTGTAGCCGAGCATATCAACCTCTTCCATAGTAAGAGGCTCTGCGCCCTCCTCTCGTTCGGTAACTCCAACGCGAACGATAGGAAGGTTACGGTCAGCCCAACTGGGAGCTGCCTTGAGCACTGCAAGGTGAGAAAGTCTGAGCGATACGCTCTTCTCAGGATCTGCAGGAATAACGATAGGCTCATTGAGCAGATAGTTTCCATCGGGAATGTAGATGGTTCTTCCGGGATTTTCGGCGATAAGTCTGTTGATGAGTTGCGAATAGGTCTCCTCGGAATCTTTACGTGCCGCGTCGCATACTACGACGTAACCGAGCTCGGTGTAATCAAGCTTATCCTCGATATCTTCCTCATCTTCATCAACAGCATCTTCGGGCTTCTTATCAAGAAGCTTTTCGGATGTTATGTAGTCGCCAACTGAGATCTGAGACGCTGCGAATTTATTACGAAGCTCGGCTATGTCGCTTATCGTACCCGCAGGAGCTGCATCAGCTCTGACGGTTACAGTCTCAACCTTGTCATTCGTAAATTTTCCGCCGTACTTAACGTCGTCGATCACACGAAGGGCCTGCACGTACTCGCCGTCATTGTTTTCATCCTCTGCGGTATCATCCGCGGGAGTGTTACAAGCGCTGAACATTCCGAGTGCAAGCAACATACAAAGCAAAAGCGAGATCACGCGCTTTGTTATTTTACTGAAATTTCTTTTGTTCATTGATGTACCTCTTGAATCAAAGGATCGGGGTAGGACAATGCTGTTTAAGCATATCTTCGTACTTGTCGCTCTGAGATGAGTCGATGGGGTAAAGGACAATTCCCTGTCCGCCTTCTTTCTCAATATAGAGATATGCGTCTGTCTCAACAGCGTGACCGTGGGAGACCTTACCCGAAACAATTATAGAGTTGAATGCACCCATAGCCTTGTAGCCTACGTGATAGTTGTTGGAGTCTGAATACCAATAGCAGAAGCCTCCGTTCATTACCGAACGGGTATTTTCATGCACAGCGTATCCCGATGCAAACTGGTCACTGTAGCAGACGTCAAAGTTGTTGCCGTCACTCATATCGTAAAATCCGATAGATCTCTCTCTGTGCGCATTACTTGCAAGCGGGTGGAGGTTACGGAAGATGTTTCTCTCACCCGTCTCGGTACACTGAATTCCGTACTTAACGATGTATATACGCATGTTGGAGAAGGTGTTATAAGTACCCTCTACGAGAACGCCTACGGAATCGTCCTTATCTGTACCCGTAACGTTTACATTATCAACGTTTACCCAGGTCGCACCAAGCTCGTTGTTGCCTCTGAGCACGTGGATCGCACGGCTTACGGACTTCAGGGATACGTTATAAATATAGGTATCCTTTCCGCCTTCAACCGAAATTCCGCTTGCTACGCCCGAGCCGTAAATACATCCGCCGATGATCGAGATACTTCTGTAACCCATCATATCGACCTCATCCATAGTAAGAGGCTCATCGGTCGGTTCTTCTACACCAACGCGGATCATAGCAACGTGAGGATCTGCCCACTTGGGATCAGCTCTGAGCACCGCCTGATTTCCGAATCTGAGCGAAACGCTCTTTGCGGGATCTGCGTAGATAACGATCGGCTGCTCAATGACATAAGAGCCGTCGGGAATATAAATGGTTCTGCCGGGGTTCTCGGCGATAACTCTGTTGATGAGTGCGCCGTAGCCTTCCTCGGAGTCTAACTTTTCGTAATCCGTGATTACGACGTAGCCAAGAGCTCTGTAATCAAGCTCATTAGTATTTTCATCTTCATCATCTGTAGCATCTACAGGTTTCTTATCAAGCAGCTTTGCGGGAGTGATGAAGTCTCCCACCAAAATATCTGATGCTGCATACTTATCACGGAGCTCGGCTGTAGTCTTGATGACATCTGCAGGAACTGCATCTGCTCTTACTCGCACGGTCTGAAGCTTATCGCTCGTAAACTTTGCGCCGTACTTGATATCGTCTACAACTCGAAGAATCTCTACGTATTCGCCCTGCTCTTCTGCGGGTGCTTCGGATGCGCTTACAGTTATACTGCAGGATGCCATCGGAAACGCCACAAGGATCATAGAAGCGCAAAGCAGCAGCAAAAGCACTCTTTTTACGTTTTTCTTAAAAATCATACTATTACTTATTCTTCTTTCAATTAATAATAGGTGTCTTACAATGCTTCTCGAGCATATATTGGTACTTTCCACTCGGTATATTGATTACGGGATAAAGCACTACTCCCTGACCGCCATCTTCACCGAGGAAGAGATACGCATCGATCTCTACGGCGTGTCCGTGAGACACGTAACCCGAAACGATTATCGAGTTGAACTTACCTGCTGACTCGTAGCCTACATGATAGTTGTTTCTCTCGGTCCACCAATAGCAGAAGCCGCCGTTCATTACCGAACGGGTATTCTCCTCAACGCGATAGCCTGCGGAGAACTGGTCACTATAGCAGATATCGAAGTTGTTTCCGTCACTCTTATCCCAAAATCCCACGGTATATCTGTTATTCATACCTACGACAAGAGGATGTAGGTTACGGAAAATGTTTCTCTCGCCCGTCTCGGTACAGAGAAGTCCATAGTTGACCGAAGCAATTCTCATATTGGAGAAGGTATTATAAGTACCCTCGATCAACAATCCGGAAGACTCTTCTGCCTCATAACCGGTGATATTTACGTTATCTACATTCACCCAGGTCGCTCCAAGCTCGTTGGGTCCTTTGAGCACGTGAATTCCGTTGTAGATGCTCTTGATAGAAACGTTATAGATGTACGTATCCTTACCGCCGCCTATCGCGATACCCGATGCTTTGCTGTTGCCGTCAATACATCCGCCGATGATCGAAATGCTTCTCTCTGACGAGAGATCTATCCCGTTCATTGAAGCAACAGCATCATCCGCAGCGGGTGCGTGCTCGCTCTCCTGCTTGCATCCGATCTGTATCATCGCCGAAGTCTTATCCGACCAATCCTGTGCCGCGCTTATCACCGCAAGGTGAGAGAGGCGGAGCGAAACGCTCTTAGCGGGATCTGTGGAGATGTAGATCGGGCTCTTTATCTGATAAATACCGTCGGGAAAATAAATGGTTCTTCCGGGGTTTTCATCGATAGCCTTTTGTATAGCAGGAGCAAAATCACCGTGAGCAGACTCGGACTTGTACTTGGTGATCACTACGTAGCCAAGCTCGTAGGGGTCGATCTCGACACCTATCTCAATATCCTCATTCTCGTCCACAGCGTCCTCGGGCTTAGTATCTGTAACCTTAGCGGCTGTAACGAAATCACCTACGCATAGCTGAGAAGCGGCATATTTGTCCTTGAGATCAGAAATATCCGAATAAATTCCCTCGGGAACCGCATCGGGACGTACCTGCACAACCTCGACCTTATCGTTTGTAAATCTACCGCCGATCTTTATGTCGTCGATAACTCTGAGCGCCAAAACGTAATCTACACTGTACTCATCATCCTTTGCATCGGTCGTATCCGTGTTGCAGGACGTGAAGATAAGTGTTCCGAGCATCATAGAAAGACAAAGCAAGAAGCATATCGCTCTATTGAGCATTGTGTTTTTCATATGTCTACCCTCTCGAATGATCAGTGGAGGATATCGGTAGAGCAGTACTTCTTGAGCGCGGTCTCGTCAGCGATTCCGCTTATAGTCTGGTCGATGGGGTAGTAAACAAATCCTTCGCCGCCATCGGTCTCAACGAGGATATACGCCTCGGTAGCAACCGTCTGAGTGTTGGTTACCTTGGAGTAAGAAATGGTGGAGTTGAGCTTGCCTTCGGTGCGGAAGCCTACGTGATAATCGTTATCTCCAGACCACCAGTTGATAACGCACGCGTTATATACCGAGCGAGTGCGCTCGTTGATAAGGAAGCCGGTCGCGTATTGGTCACTGTAGCAGATATCGTACTGGTTACCGTCACTGAGATCCCAGAAGCCTGCGTTGTCCTTACCGGAAATACCCGTGCCGATAGCGTGGAGGCTACGGAATACGTTGTTGGAGCCGGTCTCGGTGCACTTGAATGCGTACTGAGCGTCCGAAACTCTCATATTGGTAAGAGTATTGAGTGCAGACTCAACGAGAACGCCGATAGAGCCATTCTCGCCGTTGCCTACTACGTGTACGTTCTCAATATCAGCAGCGGTAGAATGTGTACTATTCTCGGGATCGATAAGGTGCAGACCTACGTATGCGTTCTTAATAGTGAAGTTTGCAAAAGTAACGTCCTCGCTACCCTCAAGAGTAACGCCCGAAGCTACACCGGAAGCATCAATAACGCCGCCCATGATGTAAACGTTTCTTGCATCGTGGTCAACGCCGCCAACGGTCTCCTTGTCCTCGCCGTCCGCGTAAACGCCCACACGGATCATAGGCTTGGTCTTGTCGCCCCAGCTTGCCGCTGCCTTGATGGTAGCGTAGTTGGAAAGGCGGAAGGAAACGCTCTTAGTTACGTCTGCAGGAATAACGATAGTGTCGGAAATCTCATAAGTTCCGTCGGGGAAATAGATAGTTGCGTTGGGGTTCTCTTCGATCGCCTTCTTGATAGCAGCGGTGTAATCGTTGCCGTTAGCAAGAGACGCATACTTTGTGATAAGAGTATATGCAATTTCGCTCTCTTCCTTCTCGATAACCTCCTCTTTAGGCTCTTCAGCAGAGAGCTTAGCGGGGGTTACGAAGTCTCCTACGTAGAGATCAACGAGTGCATACTTGCCGGCTACGTCGGCAATAGTCTTTACGGTGTTGAAGGGGAGGTCCAGAGCTCTGAGAGTTACGAGCTCGAGTGCATCCTCGGGAATGACCTCGCCGGTCTTAACAGCCTTCTTGACTCTTACGACCTCAACGAGAGTTTCATTCTTCTGTGTTCCGTCGTTGCCTGCGGGCTCTTCTTCCTTATTACAAGCAGTCAGCGCGAAGAGCGATACTGCCATGCAAAGACAAAGAAGCATTGCGATAAGGCGGCCGATAATATTCTTAAAATTGTTGTTCTTCATTTTCAGTTACCTCCTATCTCAGTCTTCCTTATTGACAGGAATGGGGCTGAGCACGTTTGTTCCATCCTCAACGTAAGCAGAGGTGCAATCAGAAGCATCGCAAAGTGCGGGATCGTATACGGGAGATACTACTCTTCCCTTTCCGCCTGCACCTGCTCTGAGGTAGAGATTTGCGCTCTCTTTGTCAAAGAATTCAGCTTCACAGCCGATAAGTGCGCAACCGAGCTTACCACCGCCACAGTCGAACATAACGCTGGTTTTGCCCGTGTCCTTGGTCCATATAGCCATGCACTGCTTGTAGAAACCGCGCTTTCCACCCACGGAGAATGCTACGTCACAGTTGATAGCAACACAGTTGGATACCCAAGCTTCACCGCCGGAGAAGCCAACCACGTTCTCCATATCGGTAGTATTCTCTACCGTGCAGTTGTTCAGGAAAACACCGCCGGAGGTCTGGATACCGGTCTTTACATTAGAAATTCTTGCGTTGCTGACAGTATTATCAAGACCTATCATCGTGATACCGATAGAATTGGAAAGGCCATTACCGATAATGGTTACGTCATCGATATCAGAGTCAGAGGACTTATTGTTTGTACCTTCCTTGATGTGAATACCGTAACGGGTATTAACTATAACAACGTCCTTGATAAGAGTCTCACGGCCGCCGTCGATAGAGATACCGTCAGCCTTGCCGTTTCCGTCAAAGATACCGCCCATTACGTAGAAGTTACTACCGGGGGTTCTGATATCGTTTACGGGTTTTACCTCTACAGTTCCGAGACAAATAAGCGCTCTGAGCTGATCCTCGTTCTTCCATGTATCAGCCGCCTTGAGTATAGCACCGCTCGAGAAGTAGAACGAGGTGCTCTTTTTAGGCTCGGAGTAGGTCTTGAGGGAGCGAGAAATAATGTACTCGCCGTCAGGGAAGTAAAGAGTTCTTCCGGGGTTCTTGTTAATAAGCATCTGAAGGTTATCGTAGAGATCCTCACCGGTGTTAGCCTTAACGTAGTCGGTTACAACGAGGAATTCACTGTCAGACTTAGTGATCTCCTGGTTGACGGTGTCGCCATTGACCTCAAGAGGCTTAGTGTCGGAAACTCTCTTGGCTATAACGTAGTCACCCTTGTAAAAATCCTTGGTTGCATATTTACCGGTAACCTTGGAGGTCTCGGTAACAACGTTTCTGGGAAGGTTTTCGGGATCCATCTCGATCACGTCAAGCATCTTCTTGGAGATCTTGGTTCCCTTAGGTGCATCGGTGTTGAAAACAAGCACCTCGACCTTACCGTTTTCGTTAAGCTCGTGGATCGCATCGCTCTCGCTTCCCTGCTCTACCTCGTCGGTAGCATCGGCATCAGAAGGATCTTCCTTATTACAGGAAGTCATAAATACCGCGCCGCAGAGGAGCGTCAGGCAAAGGAATGCACAAAGCAGACGAGCCATTTTGTTTTTAACGTTTGTCTGTTTCATAAATTTCTCCTTGTTTTGTTGGGGATTATAAAATATTCATAAAATATTTATCAAAGTTTGTTATGCCTATCTTTGTTTATCAATAGATAGGATCATTGAGCAGGTAATCCTTGCTGTCGTCGTTCTCGGATACCTTGTTGGGATTGAAGTATACAGTATCGATAGTTCCCTTTCCGCCTTCCTCGCCAACGAGCAGGAAGTTGCACTCGGTTCCCTTGTCTGCGTGTCCGACGTCGGAGCTGCTGTAACGGATGATACAGTTGAACTGACCCTCGCAAACGTAGGAGTTGTGTATTCCGTTGTTAGGGGAGTACCAATAGTTGAAGCAGCAATCAAGCACGGAAGCGGTGTCCTTGCCGAAGTAGAATCCGGTCGCAAACTGGTCGTTGTAGCAATTATCATAGAAGTTACGCTTACCTACGTCATAGAACGCTACGCTATCTTTGTACGTCTCATTAGGATTAAGTCCGCCCTCGAAGATGTAAAGCGGGTGGAGATTACGAAGGAAATTCTCCGAACCCGTAAGCTTGATAGCGATCTGATTGCTCGCGATACGCATATTTGTAAGAGTATTGTCATTGGTATCAAGAATAACGCCGTAGGAGTCAACAGTTCCACAGCCTACGATGTTAACAGTGTGAACGTCAGCAGTAGGTCCGTTGCCGTTCTCGTCAGCCTTAACGTGAATACCTACCACGGTATTTTTGATAGAGCTGTATCTGATAGAAACGTTGCCTGCGCCCATTACCCAGATAGCGTCTGCCTTGTCGGAACCGTCAAGGATACCTCCCTCGAGCGAGTAGTGATATGCCACAGATACAAATTCATCGGTCATATCGGTAGCACCGAGCTTGAAGAGAGGCTCGCTTCTGGTCTCCCAAGAGTCCATAGCCTTGAAATGAGCGAAGTTGCTGAGCTTGAAAGACACAGTCTTTGCGGGGTCAGCCGAGGTAGTGATCGGCTTTGCGAGCAGATACACACCGTCGGGGAAATAGAGAGTTCTGTTGGGGTTCTCATCGATAAGCTTCTGTATAGCCTCGGATACGTCAGCGCCGGTGTCGGGTTTGAGGTAATCGGTTACCATAACGTAGCCTGCATCCTCAAAGTTGATAACTCCGTCGTCCTCATCAACAACAACGTCGCCGTTCTCGTCAACGTCGGAAGGTCTCTCGTTAGAAAGCTTTACAGGGAGGAAGTACTCACCCGCGTACATCTCGGTGGTGGTGAACTTACCAAGAACGTCATTTATGTTGAGTATAGTTCCATCGGGAAGATCAGCCTTATTTACCTGAACCTCTTCGAGCTTTGCATTGGTAACCTTCGTACCGCGCTTGATATTTTCTTTGAGTCTTACTACGGTCACCTTTTCCTCATTGGAAGCACCGTTCTCCCCTGCGGGATCGTCGTTCTTATTGCAGGAAACGAGAAATCCGCCGCACAGCATAAGAAGACAAAGCAATATGCAAACTGTATTTCTGAATATATTTTTCTTCATATCGATCATTCTCCTTTTAATCATTCAAACCAATGTACCTTGCCGCGAAGGAACTTCTCGTAAGTATTGTCCGAGACCGCATTAACGTCAAATATCGGATCAAGAATACTTCCCTTTCCGTCCGTTCCGGAGAGTGACAAGAACTTGCACTGCTCAGCCGGAGCAGTGTAGAAGGCAGATACCGATCTTGCGACCGAATTCCAATTGTAAGAAGAGATAGCTACTTGGGTCTTATCTGCAAAGTCCTCGGTCCATCTCGCCACACAAGACATAAGAAATGAGGTTGTGGACGAAATATTGAACGCGACACCGAAGTTGGTTGCACTGCAGTTATCGAACCAGTTTCTGCTTCCGTTATCCTGGAAGCCGTAGCAACGTTCGTACATGCTCTGCAGCTTCTTATTCATATTGAAGGTTACGTGGATATCGCGGATGAGGTTTGCCGCGGTGTCGATCTTAACGCCGACCTGGACGTTAGAGATACGCATATTGGAGTATGTATTATCCCATCCTGCGATATGGAGTCCTATCGAGTTTCTCTCACCGTTACCGACTATTCTGATATTCTCGATATCAGCGTCTGAAGATCCGCTGTTTGCGCCGTACTTGACGTAAAGTCCAACCTGGGTATTTACGATGGTAACATCCCTTACCGATGTCTCTCTTCCGTGGGCAACAACAACGCCGTTTGCCTTGCCGTTTCCATCGATGATTCCACCCTCAATATAGTAATTACTTCCGGGAACGGTGATGCTATTGAGCTGATCCTGTCCGCCGAGAAGGATCATTCCTTCGTGTGTATCATCCCAATCGTCGCTCGCCTTTATAACTGCGTTATCCGAAAGCTTAAGAGAAACGCTTAAAAGACCGTTGGAGGGGGTTGCGATGGGCTTGGAGATAACATACTCTCCGTCAGGGAAATAGATGACCTGATTGACGTTATCGGGGATATCTATAACCTTTTGGATCTCAGCAGAGAGATCCTTTCCCGTGTTGGGAGTAAGGTATTCGGTGATAACGATATATCCCTGCTCCTTGAAGCCCATATCGTTATCCTCGAGCTCAGCCCTCTTTACAGGCTCAACCGGCTTCTTTGCCGAGATATACTTGGAAATAAAGAAATCACCCTCTTCAAGATCCATAAGCGGATACTTGCCGATAACTTCGTCGGGGTCCGAAATAGCACCGATCCAGGTCTCATTAATGTCTATCTTTACAAGTTCAAACTTGGAAGAGGTTATCTTGTCTCCCGCCTTGATCGGCTTCGTGACTCGCAGCACCTCTACCATATTGGGATCGGAATTGCCTGCATTCTCCGCTGCGGGCTCAGATGCGTATGCATTACACGCGCTGAGAAGAGCAACGGAAAGCATAGTCACACAAAGCAAAAGTGCGATCATACACAGTCTTTGGTGCTTCCGCTTACTGTAGGTTTTGTTCATAATCAATTCTCCTTTCATAACACAATTTTCACCTAAAGCGAAAGTTTGCATTATCTATCAATGTATTATAACATGCAAGCCTCACAAAGTCAATACTTTTAATTATTTGTTGATTATTTTTGTACACTTTGCACAAAAGAAAGCTGCCGCTTTTAGCGACAGCTTTAAGGTGAATTTTATTCAATTGACGATCGGGTCGTTGATAAGGTAATCTTTAGCCACGTCTCGCTCCGAAACCTTATGAACTTTGTATGCAGCACCGTCTATAGTACCGCTGCCGCCCTCCTCTCCGACGAGAAGAAAATTACATTCAATTCCCTCGGAGTTTATTCCGAATTCAGCGTCAGCCATACGGATCACCGCGTCAAACTTGCCCTCGCAGACAAACGCGTTGTGGTAGCCGTAGCCTTCGGTATACCAATAATTGAAGCAGCAGTCAAACATCGATCTGTTGCCCTCGACGAGATAAAATCCTGTTGAGAACTGATCGTTATAGCAGTTGTCGTAGAAGTTACGCGTACCGCCGTCATAAAAGGCAATACTGTCAACATAATTCTCTTCAGCCTTCAGCCCGCTTCTGAAAACGTATAGCGGATGGAGATTGCGCAAGAAGTTTCCGTCACCGAGCAGCTTTATGCATATCTGATTTGCCGCGATACGCATATTTGTAAGAGTGTTGTTGTCGGTCTCAAGTATAACGCCGACCGAGTCGAGCGTTCCGCTGCCGATGATGTTTGTGGTCACAACATCGACCGTCGGTCCGTTTCCGTTCTCGTCAGCTTTTACGTGTATTCCAACCACTGCGTACTTGATAGCTGAGTATCTGATAGAAACGTTTCCGCCTCCAACCACCCAAATAGCATCCGCACGATTGTTGCCGTCGAGAATTCCGCCCTCAAACACAACGCCGTTCTCTGCGTCGGGCTCGTCACTCGCCTCGCCCTTCGCTCCTATCTTGAAGAGCGGCTCGCCGTAGGTCCAATTGTCCATAGGCTTGAACTGTGCGTAGTTTGAGAACTTGAAAGATACCTTTTTGTCGGGATCTGCCGAGGTCTCGATCGGCTTTGAAAGCATATATATTCCGTCGGGGAAATAGAGCGTGCGATTGGGATTTTCGTCGATAAGCTTCTGTATCGCATCTGACGCGTCGTTTTTCGGGTCGGGCTTGAGGTAGTCCGAGACGAGCACGTAGCCTGCGTCGGCAAAGTTGAGTTCGTTGTTCTCTTCTTTTTCGTCATCCTCTACGGCAGGCTTCTTGGATGAGATCTTCTCCGCGCTGAAAAAGTCGCCCGCGAAGATCTGTGCAGTCGCAAATTTTCCTACGACGTCCCCTTCTGTGCTCAAAGCACCATCCGGAACGACGGAGGCGTCCATAACCACGACCTCCACTTTATCACTCGTTATTTTCGTGCCTGCCTTGATTCCCTCCTTGGCTCTGACCACGTTTACATTGTTACCGCTGAGAGTCGCCTCGGGATCATTATTGCAGGATACGAGCGCACCGCAAAGCAGCATCGAAAGACACAGCAGAGTGCTAACAAGGGCTTTTGCAAATTTATTTATTTTCATCATCTTTTCTCCTTTGCTTCAATCACTTGATGCTGCTCGATCTCAGATATTGCTTGTAAACGTCGCTATTTACGGCATTCTCGTCGAATATCGGATCGTATATATAGCCGCGTCCTTCTCTTTGTACAACGAGAAAATCGCATTTCTCTTTAGGTGCCGTAAATTCTGCCGTAAGCGAGCGAACAACTCCGTTGAACTGTCCGTGAGTCGCGGTGAGCGCGACCTGCCGTCCGCTGCCGTAGACCTCACCCCAACTTGCCACGCAATTCGTCATCGTATCACCGTGATGAGCAAGCGAAAAGGCGGTAGAAAATCCCTCGCTGACGCAGGAATCAAACCAGCATCTGTGATCTCGGCTGAGAAATCCGTAGCTTGCCTCATAGACCGGATCGAGTCTGAAATTGGATACGTACTTCACGCGGATATTACGGAAGATATGCGCGGGAGCGTCACATCTGACACCGATCTGGACGTTGGAGATGCGAAAATTCGTAAAGGTGCTGTCCGATCCCTCAACGTGAAGTCCGATAGAGCCGGGCGCACCGTTTCCTATGATAGTGATATTCTCTGCATCCGAGTCTACCACGTTGCCTAAGTTATTGAAGTGAACGCCCGTTACGGTATTGATGACCGTAAGGTTTCTTATCGAGGTCTCTCTGCCGTATTCTATCGAAATGCCGTCAGCTCTGCCATTTCCGTCGATAATTCCACCCTCAATATAGTAGTTTGCACCGATGATATCAATATTGTTGGTGGTATCATTTTTACCGAGCTGTATCATCGCACCGTTCAGTTTGTTCCAATCGTCGCTTGCCTTGATGACCGCGTTCGGTGCGAGCTTGAGCGAGATGCTCCTGGTGCCCGCGGACGACGTCATAATCGGCTTAGAGATAATATACTCACCGTCGGGAAAATAGATGACCTTATTGATGCTCGTTGGCTTACTTATGATCTTTCTGATCTCTTCTATCAGATCGTTGCCGCCGTTAGGCGTGAGATAATCGGTGACTACAACGACTCCCTGCCCACGAAAGCCAAAATCGTTTTTCTCAAGCTCTACCTCGACCTTCTCGGGTTCAGGCTTTTCGTCAGACAGATACGCGCCGATCAAGTAATCGCCCGCTTCAAGATCTGTCAGCGCGTACTTGCCTCTGATCAAAGCTTGATCGCTTATCGCGCCAACGGCTGCTTCGTTCTTTCCAACCCTCACCTCTTCGTACTTCGACGAAGTGATCTTCTCGCCCCTTGCAACGTCCTCGGTCAAGCGTATGACCGTAACGATGGGATCGTCGGCAAGATCTTCGCCCACGTCCTGCTTATTGCAAGCCGAGAGCGCAAATGTCAGCAGAAGAGCGCAAACGAGAGTAAGTGCGAGAGCGCGCGGACTTCTCTTTCTTTTGATTTTGCGAATGAATGCCATTCTAACATTCTCCTTCGTATTTATTGCAAGAGGCTCGGTCAGCCGCTGCCGACCGAGCCGTGTGATAAGATCTTTCGATCACTTTCTCCAGACTACTCTGTTTACCAGATATTCGCTGTAATCGTCTCCGCCGTCAAGATTTACGTCGAAGTTGGGCAGATCGAGAACTCCGCCGCCGCCTGCCTCGCCTACCTTGAGGTACGCGCGGTTGGTTACGTCGCTGCGAAGGTCAACGCGGTAGCTCTTGACGATAGAATTGAACTTTCCGTCGGAAAGGAAGCCTACCTGCTTGTCGCCGCGGTTGGAGTACCAATAAGCGTAGCAATCGGTGTAGGTCGACATAGTGTGACCGCTGGTGCGGAATCCGGTCGCAAAGTTATCGGGATAGCAGATCTCGTACCAGTTGCCGCCGCTTACATCCCAGAAGCCGATGCTGTCCTTATAGTCGTAATTGTCGCTGTAGATATAGAGGTTGTGGAGATATCTCAAGAAGTTACCTGCACCGCCGAGCTTTGTGCCGATCTCAAAGCCTGCAACACGCATATCGTTGAAGGTGTTGTCATAGCCGTCGCAGATAACGCCGATAGAGCCGGGGAGATTCATACCTACGATGTGTACGTTCTCGATGTCCGCGTCGTTAGAGCCGTATTCCTTGTTGTACTTTACGTTAATTCCCTGCGTTACGAATTTAATGGAAAGATTTCTGATGCAGGTCTCGCGTCCGCCGTCGATAGAAACGCCCTTTGCAACTCCGCTGCCGTCGATGCATCCGCCTGCGAGATAGTAGTTTGTACCCGTCTCCCAGATGGTGAACTTCTTATTGAGCGCGCCGAGTCTGATCATAGCCTCGTCACTCGACCAATCCTTAGTTGCCTTGATAACTGCAAAATTGGAGAGGTTAAGAGACACCGCGTACTTTGCGTCGCTCGAGGTACAGAGCGGCTTCGAGATCATATATTCACCGTCGGGGAAATATATGGTTTTTCTGGGGTTGGAGTCGATGATATTCTGCAGAGCATCTGCGAGGTCCTCGCCCGTGTTTGCCTTAACGTAATCCGTCACTACTACGTATCCAAGATCTTTTGCGTTTACTTCACTCATTTTTAATTCCTCCGTTATTATATTTTGTATCGAATATCAATTTTACGGTGTAATATCCGTTTGGTTCATTATACCATATCAAAAAAAGCAAGTCAATTCCTTTTGGGAAAATCAGACTTGCTTTTTTGAAAAATTTTTATATTTTTATGCAGTTTTTACAAAAAACGACTCAGATAATTCTACCCGTAACGAACTTCTTATAGGTCTTATCGGTAACGAGGTTATCATCAATGATGGGATTGTCGATAAATCCGTGTCCGCCTGCGTTCTCGGGAAGAACGAGAACTGCGTTATTTGTGGTGTCTCCTCTGAAGTGGATCTTGGGGTTGGTGATGGAAGCGTTGAAGTCGCCGTCACACTGGAAGCCGACCTCCTTGTTTCCTCTGGGGGAGTACCACATAATGAATGCGTTCACGATAACAGCCTTGGAACCGGGGATGAGCTTGTAGCCGGTAGCCATCTGATCGCTGTAGCAGTAGTCGTACCAGTTGGTGCCCGATACTTCCTCAAGGAACGCGATGCTGTCCTCGAAGTTTATGTCGTCCTCTGCGTACTCGTAGCCGTAGATGAAGAGCGGGTGGATATTGCGCAGGCAGTTTCCGCCGCTGCGGAGCTTGATACCGACCTCGATAGCAGCTATACGCATATTGGTAAGAGTGTTGTCGTAGCCCTCGATAAGAACGCCGACAGAGCCCTTCTTATTGTTACCTACGATATTTACGGTCTCGATATCAGCGTCGGACGAGCCGTTGTTTGCGCCGCGCTTGATGTGGATACCGATAAAGGTGTGCTTGATGGATACGTTGCGGATAGAGGTCTCACGTCCAGAGTCGATCGAGATGCCGTTTGCAACGCCGTTTCCGTCAACGATACCGCCCGCGAAGGAGTAGTTGCTTCCGTTGCGGTAGATGGTGTTATAAGGCTCAGCCGCGCCGAGACGAACCATAGCCTCGGTGTGATCCCAACCGTCAGCAGCCTTGAGGATCGCGAAGTTGGAGAGCTGAAGAGATACTGCGGTCTCGGGCTTGCCCGAGGTGCAGATCGGCTTTGCGAGGATATACTCGCCGTCGGGGAAATATATTGTTCTCATGGGGTTCTCGTCGATGATCTTCTGGATGGCATCAGACACGTCCTTACCCGTGTTTGCCTCAAGATAATCGGTTACTACTACGTAGCCGAGAGCGTTTGCGTTGATATCGTTCATTGTTTTTTCCTCCGTTTAGAGATTTTTCGGCCTTTGCCGTTCTTATAGTAATTATAACATACAAAAAATAGCAAGTCAATCACTTTTTTGCAATTGACCTGCTATTTTTTAGTTTAATACCTTAATTTCTGTGGACCACGTGGCCTACGAGGTAATCCTTATAGGTCTCGTCGTCGCAGTTCTCGGGGGTAAAGATCGGGTTCTCTACGATTCCGAGTCCGCCGCTCTCGCTGACCTTGAGGAACGCGCGGTTAGCGCAGTCGCCGCGAAGTGCGATATTTGCGTTGCAGATGCTTGCGGCAAACTTGCCCTCTTCGCACTCAAATCCGACGTACTTAACTCCGCGGTTGGAGTACCACATACCAAAACAATGCTGGAATATGGGAGTTGCTCCGCCCTTGAATCTGAAGCCGGTTGCCATTTCGTCGCTGTAGCAGTAGCTGTACCAGTTGTTGCCCCAGCTCTGATCGTCGAACGCGATACTCTTGGACTGATCGACCTCTCCGCCGTAAATAAAGAGCGGATGGATGTCGCGCAGCGAGTTGCCCGCACTCTTCATAAGAATACCTGTCTGAACCGACGCGATACGCATATTGCGCACTGTGTTATCGTAACCCTCGAGGAAAACTCCGACAGAATTTTCCTTGTTGTTACCTACGACGTTTACCATCTCGATATCCGAGTCGGACGAGCCGTTGTTTGCGCCGCGCTTTACGTGAATACCGATCTGTGTATTCTTGATAGAAACGTGAGAGATCAGAGTCTCGCGTCCCGAGTCTACCGAGATACCGTTTGCAACGCCGTTTCCGTCGATGATACCGCCCTTGAAGTGATAGTTACTTCCGGGGATGGTGATGCTGTTGAAGGGATAGATTCCGCCCATACGGACGAGTGCCTCGGGGCTGTCCCAGCCGTCTGCCGCCTTGATGATAGCAAAGCAGGAAAGCTCGAGAGATACTGCGATCCTCGGGTCTGCGGGGGTGCAGATCGGCTTTGCGAGCACGTATTCACCGTCGGGGAAATAGATAGTCTTGTGGGGGTTGTCGTTGATTATCTGCTGAAGCGCGTCCGAAACATCCTTGCCGGTGTTAGCTTCGATATAGTCTGTAACTACTACGTAATTTTTGTTTTCCATAATATTTTCCTTTCTATTGAGAAATATCAGCCTCTCCAATCGGGCATAAGGTAATCCTCGTGCGTTTTATCCGTCATATTGTCAACGCGCGATATCGGGAGATATATTATTCCCTTTCCGCCTGCTTCTCCGACTACCAAGAACGCCTTATTCGTAGCGCTGTCCTTGCATCTTACGTAGGAATTGCGAATAACGGAATTAAATTGACCGGAGCTCTCGTATCCGTGCTGTTTTCCGCCTCTGTCGGTGTACCAATAGCAATAGCAATCGCTGTATGTGTTTATCGAATTTCCCTGCATATAAAATCCCGTAGCGAACTGATCGCTGTAGCAATTATTATACCAATTGATCGAGTTAACACAGTCAAGGAAGCCTATACTGTTCGCATATACCTCAGGATCGGCAAGCTCGCCGTCAAATATATACAGCGGATGCAGATTTTTCATTATCTGCGCCGAGCTATTCTGTATCTTAACTCCTATCTGGACTCCCGCGATACGCATATTGGTAAAGGAATTGTCACTTCCCTCAATAAGCATGCCAATAGAGCCTGCCTTACAGTTACCGACGATATTCACGTTGAGTATATCAGCATCCGAGGAGTTTCCATTAGCACCTTTTTTGATATGCAGACCAATCGAGGTATGCTTTATTGAAGTGCCCTCTATGCGAGTCTCACGTCCGCTCTCGATAGCAATACCCTGAGCCACGCCGTTTCCGTCAATGATACCGCCGCAAACCCTGTAGTTACTGCCGTTTTTCATTATGGTATTGAAGGGCTCTGCCGCACCGAGTCTTATCATAGCCTCTTCGCTGTCCCATCCGTCTGCTGCCTTGACGGTGGCAAAATCCGAAAGCATAAGCGAGACCGCGTTTGCAGGATTTGCAGGTGTGCAGATCGGCTTTGCGATAATATACTCACCGTCGGGGAAATATATAGTCCTATGAGGATTGTCGGTGATGATCTGCTGAAGAGCGTCCGAGACGTCTTTACCGCTATTCGCCTCGATATAGTCTGTAACTACTACGTATCCCTGGTTATTCATAGCTTACCTCTTCTCAAAGATTTGTCATATCCTTGTCTACGACGTACTTCTTGTAAGTATGGTCAGTGAACTGCTCGGGCAATACCAGCGGATAGCTGATAGTTCCCTGTCCGCCCTCCTGAGTTTCGGTCAGATATGCCTTGAACTCGCACTCGTGGCGGTCGAAGACGTTGCAGCTACGGAGCACAGAGTTGAATCTGCCGTCTGCGTGGAATCCGACAGCCTTGCCTCCTCTGCCCGTGTACCAATAGCAGATGCAATCGGTATAGATCTGGCGCGCGCCGTCTTTCATACGGAAGCCGACTGCGAACTGATCGCTGTAGCAGCAGTTATATATGCTGTGGAACCAGGTATCGTCCCAGAACGCGCAGCTTGCCTTGAATACCTCGTCCTTCTCGAGATCGCCTCTGAAGGTATAGAGAGGATGGATATTCTTCATGAGCTGAGAAGATGCAAGTATCTTAAATCCGAACTGAACGCCCGCGATACGCATATTGGTAAAGCTGTTGTCCGAGCCCTCGATGAGCACGCCGACCGAGCCTTCCTTGCAGTTGCCCACGATATTTACGTTCTGCACGTCAGCATCCGAGGAGTTCGAGTTTGCGCCGTGCTTGATGTGAATTCCGACGAAGGTATTCTTGATCGACACCTTCTCGATAAGAGTCTCGCGTCCCGAGTCGATAGAAATTCCCTTTGCAACTCCGCTTCCGTCGATGATACCGCCGAAGATGCCGTAGTTGCTTCCGTTTATTCTGATATTGTTGAAGGGCTCAGCCGCGCCGAGACGAACCATAGCCTCGTCGCTGTCCCATCCGTCTGCCGCCTTGAGAGTCGCGAACTTGGAAAGCTCGAGATTTACCGCGTTAGCTCCGTTTGCAGAAGTGCAGATCGGCTTAGAAAGGATATACTCTCCATCTGGGAAATATATCGTTCTGTGGGGATTTTCGTCAATTATCTTCTGTATTGCATCCGATACATCCTTGCCGGTGTTAGCCTCGACGTAGTCGGTTACAACTACGTAGCCTCTGTTTTCGATCATAGCCTCTCTCCTTTACTTTTATATTACTCTGCCTACGAGATACTGCTTATAGGTCTCGTCGGTCACTCTCTCTGTGATGGGATTTTCGATAAATCCGTGTCCGCCCTCTTCTGCAACCGTGATATACGCGTTGTTATCGTTGCTGTTGCGGTTGAAGTGAACTCTGCAATCGCGGATGATCGAATTGAACTTTCCGTCTACCTTGAAGCCTCTCTCGAGTCCGTCAGCCTTGTACCAATAGCAGAAGCAGTCAGCATATGTCAGTCTTGCGCCGTCTTTCATACGGAAACCTGTCGAGAACTGATCGCTGTAGCAGTTGTTGTACCAGACCTCGTGATTTGTGTCGTCCCAGAATGCACAGCTCTCTGCGTAGCGACCTGCAAGACCTGCGTCGTAGGTGTAGAGCGGATGGAGATTCTTGAGGAACTGCGAGGGAGCGAGTATCTTGAAACCGATCTCGATGTGAGCGATACGCATATTCGTAAAGGTGTTGTCGCAACCCTCGATCAGCACGCCGATAGACTCGGGCTGACCGTTACCTACGATATTTACGTTCATAATATCGGCATCCGAGGAGTTGGAATTTGCTCCGTGCTTGATGTGGATACCTATCTGTGTATTTTTAATAGATACCTCGCGAATGAGAGTCTCTCTGCCGCTGTCGACCGACACGCCGTTAGCAACGCCGCTTCCGTCGATGATACCGCCGATAATACCGTAGTTACTTCCGTTTACGGTTATGGTATTAAAGGGCTCTGCCGCGCCCAGACGCACGATAGCCTCCTTCTCGGTCCAATCCTTCGATGCCTTGAGAGTGGCGAACTTGGAAAGCTCGAGCGATACCGCGTTTACGGGGTTCGCCGAGGTACAGATCGGCTTCGAGAGGATATATTCGCCGTCGGGAAAATATATCGTTCTGTGCGGATTTTCATTGATGATCTTCTGAAGCTCGTCCGAGACGTCCTTGCCGGTGTTAGCCTCAACGTAGTCTGTGACCACCACGTATCCGAATGCATTTGCATTGATATCTTTCATTTTTTTACCTCCTTTGGTGGCAATTGCCACTTATTGAGTTCATTATAACACACAAAAAAAAGCAAGTCAATTCCTTTTGAGAAATTGACTTGCTAAATTTTTGATAGATTTTTTATCAGCCGCCCCAGACTACCTTGCCGACGAGGTAATCCTTATAGGTGTCGTCATCGCACGCACCTACGGGGAATGCGGGATATTCAACGATGCCGTTGCCGCCCTCTTCACCGACGATCATAAATCTGCCGTCGGTCTGCGTCTCAAGGTCAACTCGGTAGTTCTTGAGGACAGAGTTGAACTTTCCGTCGGATGCAAAACCGTACTGCTTCTGTCCCTCTTCTTTTTTGTACCAATAAGCGTAGCAGTTGTTATACACCGACATAGTGTGACCGCTGGTACGGAATCCGATAGCGAAGTTGTCGGGATAGCAGATATCGTAGGTGTTGCCCTCGCTCGTATCCCAGAAGCCTATACTGTCGCTGTAGTCGTAGTTGCTTGTGTAGATGAAGAGCATATGGAGATTGCGGAATATATTGTTCTTTCCGTTAGCCTTGGTAGCTACCTGGAAGCTTGCTACTCTCATATTGGTAAAGGTATTTCCGTCGCTGTCAACGAGAACTCCGACAGAGTCGGGAAGATTGCAGCCGACGATGTTTACCGTCTCAATATCAGCGTAGCTCGAGGGGCTCTCGTCGTTGAGCGCGATGTGAAGTCCCTGCGTAACGAACTTGATCGATACGTATCTCACCGAGGTCTCAAGTCCGCCTGCGACCTCAACACCTCTTGCCTTATTAGAGCCGTCAATGCAACCGCCCTCCATGTAGTAGTTGCTTCCTACCTCGTCGACCGTAAATGTCTTGTCCTTAGCGCCGAGCTGGATCATATATCCGTTAGCATCATCCCAATCCGAAGCCGCCTTGATAATAGCAAAGGTCGAAAGTCTGAGTGAAACTGCCTTGGCGGGATCGCTCGAGGTGATAAGAGGCTTGGAGATCAAATATTCTCCGTCGGGGAAATAGATAGTGGTATTGGGGTTCTCGTCGATGATCTTCTGAAGCTCTGCCGAAACGTCCTTGCGGGCATTTATTCTTATGTAGTCGGTAACTACTACGTAGCCCTTGGCTTTTGCGGTCTCTGCGTCAAGCTCTTCCTCGGGTTCTTCCTTTGAGGTTGTCTTTTTCTCGAGCATAGAGTCAGTAATGATGTCTCCCGCCTTAACGTCGACAAGGAGCTTTCTGCCGATAGCATCGGTCGCTTTGCTGAGATATCCTTCGGGTGCACTCGCCGCATCGACCTCTACCGTCTCAAGAGACACAATGCCAAAGGATGAACCTGCGGCAACATCAGTCTTTGCCTTAACGACTCTTACAAGAAGAGTGCTCTCCTGCTCGGATGGCTGTTCCTCCCCTCCGCCGTTGCAAGCACAGAGCGCAAGCATAACTACCGCAAGTACTGTGCACACGACAGTTCTGAATAATTTATTTATCGAAAATCTGTTTTTCATATCTTCACCTCTTTACAATCAACTGTTCCAGATTACATTTCCTACAAGATGGTTCACATAGCTGGTATTGTGCACCTTGCTCTTATCGAATATCGGATATTGAATAACTCCCTTTCCGCCTTCAGCACCGAGGTCAAGGAACATACAATTCGCGTCATCCCCAAACTCCGCTCTGAAGTTGGAAACTATCGAGCTAAGACGTCCGTCGGTCGCGATAGCGGTCTGTGATGTCGCCTCGGGAGACGTCCAGCTTGCAGTGCAGTCGTTCATCATATCAAGCGCTCCGCCTCTGATTCTGAAGCCCACACGGAAGCCCTCGGCGTGAAATCCGTCCATCCAATTGCTTCCATTGGAATCAAGAAATCCGATACTGTCATTATAATCCCAGCTATCTCTGTGCTCGTAAACTGCGTGAACGTTGTGCATAAGGTTGCCTGCTTTTGTCATCTGCATTCCGATCTCAAAGCCGCTGATGCGGATATCGGTCAGCGTGTTGTCAAGTCCGTCAACGTGAACGCCGATCGAACCGGGGAGATAGCAGCCCTCGATGTCTATAGCCTCGAAGTCGCAGTCGTTAGAGCCGTATGCCTGATTGTAAGCGATCTTGAGGCCCTGAGTTACGTTCTTGATCGAGATCTGACGGACCGAGGTCTCGCGTCCGCCCTCGAGAATGATTCCCTTTGCCTTGCGGTTACCGTCGATAATGCCGCCGTACATATAGTAGTTACTGCCGGTCTGGCTGATGGTGAAGGTCTCGTCGATAGCACCGAGCTGGATCATATGCTCGGCTCCGCCTCTCCAGCGGTCAGATGCCTTGATGACCGCGAAGCTCGACAGATGCAGAGAGACCGCCTTCTGAGGATTACTCGAGGTCTTAATTGGCTTTTCTATCGTATAAACTCCGTCGGGAAAGAAGATAGTCTTTCTCGGGTTCTTGTCGATGATCTCCTGGATCTTGTCGGTCAGGTTCTCGCCCGTGTTCGCGTCAAGATAATCGGTAACGACCACAAAACCAAGCTTTTTTGCAAGCGGAATAGTTATATTCGAGGTATCGACCTCCTTTTTCTCGGCAAGCATAGACTCTCCGATAACGTCGCCCGCCTTAATGTCAACGAGAAGCGTGCGTCCGACTATTTCACTCGTCTTGATAAGATAGTCATCGGGAGCGAGAGTTCTTTCGACCTCAACTACCTCAACGTCCTTTATTCCAAGGGCCTTTCCCGCCACCGCATCGACCTTCGTGCGAAGGGCCTTTACGAGCAACTTGGGTGCCTCTGTCTCTACCGCTTCTCCGCCGCCGTTACACGAGCAGGCGAGAAACACGGTCAGAACGAGAAGCACAAGGGCGAGCGCCTTGATAACCGTTCTTTTTTTCATAGCTCTTTCCTTTCGAAAATATTTCTACCAAAAAGCAGATGCAAGATCTGCATACATAATCATTTTACCATAAAAAAACTGCCGTGTCAATACAAATCTTCTAAGCGACTTTGAGCCGAATTTTGCTCTTTTTTAACAATTCTTTGTTTTATAGAAAATTCCGCCTGCCGAGATTTTCGGCAGGCGGTGGGGTTATTTAACGTTTATGTGCAGAACAGGAGGAGGAAAATCACTTGCGTTTTCTCCGTCAGGCAAAGTATAAACTCTTATGTAATAATCGCCCTTAGAGTCAATTACAAGTCTTTTTTCCGCGATTTTCCATACTCCTTTAATACTTTTTTCCAAGGTGTCAAGAGCATTCTCTAATTCCTTTTTAGAGATATCCTCCTTTGCAGTATCAAACACTCCCATAAATCTTGCATTTATAGCAATAATCTTTCCTGCCTTATTAACGCTTATCTCAATATAATCGTCAGTAAGAATTCCAAAAACATCCTCTTTTCTTTCGAAAACAATAAAATATCCTGTCTTAGTTCCGCTATCACTGAAAATCGCCTTGCTTTGAACATAATTCTCCGCAATTTCTTTTCCATAAAGAGAATTAAGTGTTTCCTCCGCGATGTGTATTGCCTCGTCCTCGGTACAATTCCCCTCTGCCGTTCTATCTTCTCTATTGGTGATTGAGAAAAATACAATTTTATCGGTATTTTCTAAAAGCTCTACCGTCGCATCTTGACCTCTGTACTTGTTATATTTACTATACTGTCCCTTATATCGTTCAATATTTGAAAGATCATTTTTATATGATTTTACAAGACCAACAGAATATGAAAAATCAGAAATTTGAACCTCACGTGTTTTTGCCGCATCATTGGGATCAATCTCTTCCTCATTTAAAGGAGAAAAGTCTATTTCTCCTTCGCTCTTTAGTTCTACATTATTGGGAAGGCTAATATCAAGTGCCCCACTTTGTATCCCACTTTTCAGATCAAAGTCTGAATATATCGTATATTTTATTCTTTCCCCTCCACACGAGCACAAGGATAAAACAAGCGTTATAAAGCATATCATTGACATAATTTGTTTCATAGCAATTCTCCTTTACTGCAAATTTAAGTATTGAAACCCTTCGCCGCGATAATCCAACGGTAACTCAGATCTATATTCCAATTGTGAACTCCCTTTATCACCAACTATAACAAAGACACCTCCAACCTTATCCGTTGCTTCCTCAATCGACTCGTTGATATTATATCCCTTATTGATGTTGTCTAAAAAATATTCAAGCCAATCATTTGTATTCGGTATACGTACCTGTTCAGTAAAGCCTAAAACAAAGTGAGCACCTTTGTTAAAAGTTTCATCTAACAAACAAGAAATACCAGAAACAGAACTATAATTTTCATATGCCCAACCAAAGTAACCTAAATCATCCATGGTTTCACATAATAATCAACATTTTCGGTAGTATCAAATGGCACATGTAAACCATATTCATAATGCATGTAATTGAAAGCAAATATCTCCGCATATCTTTTTTCAACCGCCATAAATGACCAATAGCATGCCGCTGTCTCTGTTGGGCTAAGATAAACATTACCACTCTCATCTTGCGCAACATATTTTGTACCTTTCGAGAATATTTCTGCCAAAAAGCAGATGCAAGAGCTGCATACATAACTATTTTACCATAAAAAAACGATTATGTCAACACAAACCTTCTAAGCAACCTTGAGGCGAATTTTTCTCTTTTTTAACAATTCTTTGTTTTATAGAAAATTCCGCCTGCCGAGATTTTCGGCAGGCGGCGTGTAAATATAAGGTTTGGAGAAAGCTTATCTCAATCCTCGCATTGAATTCATGACTGCTATAACAAGCACTCCGACGTCGGCAAAGATCGCGAGATCCATTCCCGCCACGCCGATCGCTACGAGCGCAAGGCAAGCGAGCTTTACGCCGATCGAGAACACGATGTTCTGCTTTGCTATACGCATACATTTGCGAGAGAGCTTTATAGCATCCGCGACCTTGGAGATATCGTCGTCCATTATGACCACGTCAGCCGCGTCGGTCGCCGCATCCGAGCCGATACCGCCCATCGCGATACCGACGTCGGCTCTTGCGAGCACGGGCGCGTCGTTGATGCCGTCGCCGACAAAGGCGACCTTGCCGCCGCTCTCCATCAAGCTTTCAAGCTCTCCGACCTTGTCCTCGGGCAGAAGCGAGGCGCGCACGTCGCAGATGCCGACCTCACGCGCGACCGCCCGTCCGACGTCCTCGCGGTCGCCCGTGAGCATTACCGTCCGCACGCCGAGCTTTCCGAGCGCGCTGACTGCCGCCGCCGCATTCTCCTTCGGCGCGTCCGCGAGAGTTATATATCCCGCAAAGACACCGCTGACCGACACGCAAAGCAGAGTCGCGCCGTCGCTCTCTTTTGCTTGGCATCCAACAAGAGCGGGAGTTCCCACTCTTACCTCGATGCCGTCGACAGTAGCAACTACTCCCCTGCCGCGCTCCTCGCGTATCTCGCTCACTCTCGCGCGGTCGATCTTGCCGCCATAGGCAGAAACGATGCTTTTAGCTATCGGGTGAGAGGATGCGTGCTCGGCGTGAGCCGCGTATTCAAGCAAAAGCTCGCGGCTGATCCCGACCGCCTCTACCTCTCTTAGCACGAATCTGCCGCAGGTCAGCGTACCGGTCTTGTCGGTTGCGACACACTTGAGTGATGCAAGCGTCTCAAGACAGTTCGAGCCCTTGACGAGTATTCCGCGCTTGCTCGCCCCACCAAGACTTGCGAAAAATCCCATCGGGATGCTGATGACGAGCGCACAAGGACAGCTTATAACGAGAAAGCTGAGTGCGCGGTATATCCACTCGCCCACATTCGCGTCTCTGCCTGTAGCAAAAAGCACGAGCGGAGGCAAAAGCGCGAGCAGAAGCGCCGCCGCGCAGACCGCGGGGGTGTATACTTTAGCAAATTTTGATATAAACTTCTCGGATTTCGACTTGCGCGAGCTTGCGTTCTCGACAAGGTCGAGAATCCTCGCGACCGCCGACTCGCCGTAGACCTTTGTCGTGCGGATGCGGAGCGGAGAGGAAAGATTGACCGACGCGCTGAGTATCTCGTCTCCGACATATACGTCGCTCGGCATACTCTCGCCCGTGAGCGCGGAGCTGTCGATTGCCGACTCGCCGCTCTCTATCACGCCGTCAATGGCAACTCGCTCGCCCGGGTTGACGACTATTATCTCGCCTATCTCTACTTCATCGGGAGAGAGCTCGTAAAGCTCACCGCCGCGCTCGACACGTGCAAAATCCGGGCGGATATCCATAAGTGCGGAGATGCTTTTGCGGCTCTTTCCGAGCGCGATGCTCTGAAAAAGCTCGCCTATCTGGTAAAATAGCATTACCGCCACCGCCTCGGTGTAGTCTCCCCTTCCCCATATCGCGATGGCGAGCGCACCGACCGTGGCTATCGCCATAAGAAAGTTCTCGTCGAGAAGCTGACCGTGTATCAGTCCGCGCGCCGCCGAGAGCAGAACATCGTAACCTATCACGAGATAGGGCACGAGCCAGAGGGCAAGCTCGATGTACCACTTAAGCTCGGGGGCGAGGATAAGCAGGGCGAGCATAAAGACGCCGCTGATGATTATCCGCAGAAGCCGTTTTTTCTGTTTTCTTGTCATACTCAGAAATAGATAACGCAGTCGCGCTCGACCTTCTTTGCCGCCTTCTGCGCAGCCTTCATTACCTTCTGCTCGTCAGCACCGTCGCAAAAATCGACGGTGAGCTTGAGTGCCATAAAGTTCACGCTCGCGTCAAGCACACCCTCAAGCTTTTTGATGCACTCTTCGACCTTGAGCGCGCAGTTGGGGCAATCCACTTCAATTTTGTATACCTTTTTCATATCAATACCTCACATTCAATTAAATGATTGTTTAATCGTTGAATTTATTATACCACATCCCCCGCCCGATGTCAAGGGTAAAAGGAGAAAAAGTTGAATAAACGCGCTGTTTTCTTTGACGCACACACATAAAAAATATATCGAACCTGTAGGGACCGGCGTCCCCGACGGTCCTAAAACAAAAATATAGATATCTTTTATATCTGTTATCCTTGTTTTGATAATAGACAAATATGCAATTTGTAACCGATACGACATTGGACCGCCGAGGACGTCGGTCCCTACAGGTTCGATATAGTTTTGTGTTTCGGCAGCAGACGGAAATTCGGCTCTCTACCAATTTTCAACTTTCCACTTTCAATTTTCAATTTTTCTCTCTTATCCCTTGATATTTCACTTAAAATTTGATATAATATATCCGATAACGTCAGAAAGGAGATAAATATGTCGATACATCTTCCGCACGACCACGGCAACGCCGAGCGCGAGGAGCTGCTCGCTTCTATGTGGAGCCGCGAGAGCTTCGAGACCGTCTCAAGCCTCTTCAAACAGCTCTCGGACACAACACGCCTGCGCATTTTCTGGGTGCTCTGTCACTCCGAGGAGTGCGTTATAAATCTCGCCGCTATTATGAATATGAGCTCGCCCGCCGTGTCACATCATCTCCGCCTTCTGAAAGAAGCAGGACTCGTCGTCACGCGCAGAGAGGAAAAAGAGGTCTACTACAAGGTCGCAGACACCGAAGAAGCCTCACTTTTGCACTCTATGATCGAGCAGCTTGAGCATATAACCTGCCCCGATGAGAAAAAAAGCAACTAATTTGCGAAAAGATCTTGATTTCACGCAAAGTTTATTATATAATTATATGGTTATTTCCGTTATTTGAAAGGACACTTTTACAATGAACAAAACCTTCGTACCCGAGGGCTACCGTCCTCAGCTCGATGCCTACCAGACGCAGAGAGCGATCGAATACATCAAAAGAACTTTTCAGGCTGAGTTTTCCTCGGCCCTTCACCTAAAGAGAGTTACCGCTCCCCTATTCGTTGCCGAGAATTCCGGTCTTAACGACAACCTCTCGGGCAAGGAGCGCCCCGTATCCTTCGATATCCCCGCGATCGGTCTTGATGCGCAGGTCGTTCACTCGCTTGCAAAGTGGAAGAGACTCGCGCTCAAGAGATATAATTTCGGTGTCGGCGACGGACTTTATACCGATATGAACGCAATACGGCGCGACGAGTGGCTCGATAACGTGCATTCTATATACGTTGACCAGTGGGACTGGGAAAAGATAATCACCCGCGAGACGAGAAATATGGATTATCTCAAGCTCATAGTCACCGCGATCGTTGAGGCTATCTGCAACACCAACGACCGCCTGCGCGTGCGCTTTCCTCAGCTCACGACCGAGCTTTGCCGCAAGGTCTCATTTATCACCACGCAGGAGCTTGAGGATCTCTACCCCGACCTTTCGGGCAACGAGCGCGAGAACGCGTATCTGCGCGAGCACAAGACTGCGTTTATTATGCAGATCGGCGGTGCGCTCCGCTCAGGCAAGCCGCACGACAACCGCGCGCCCGACTACGACGACTGGTCGCTCAACGGCGATATCTTCTTCTGGGACGACGTACTTGGAAGAGCGCTTGAGATCTCCTCAATGGGTATCCGCGTTGACGCACAGACGCTCGACCGCCAGCTCACGATAGCAGGCTGTGACGATCGCCGCGCGCTTCCCTTCCATCAGATGCTGCTCCACGACGAGCTTCCCCTCACCATCGGCGGCGGTATCGGTCAGTCGCGCCTTTGTATGCTTATGATGGGCTGCGCTCACATCGGTGAGGTACAGTCGAGCATCTGGGACAGCGAGACTATCCGCATCTGCGAGGAAAACGGTATACCGTTGCTTTGATGGCTTTATAAATAAGGAACGTTTACATTCCTTCTCATTAGGGTGACAACCATTTTGCTGACGTGTGCACTCCTATTTGGATAACGTCTATACCACTAATAACTTTCGGCAGAGATATTGTTTTCTCTGCCGCTTTGTGTTACAATAAAATGGGTGATGAAAATGGATGAATTGAAAAACCGAAAAACTACTCGATTAAAGGGCGCTGATTATAATCGAAACCAGGTCGTTTTTTTGACGATATGCACCAAGGAACGACGCTGTATTCTCTCTCGAATTGTAGGGACCGGCGTCCTCGACGGTCCAAAAATCGAATTAACAAAATACGGACAAATTGCAGACAAATACATCAAACAATTAAGTAATTTTTATGATGACTTTTCTGTCGAAAGCTATGTGATCATGCCAAATCACATTCATATTATGCTGTGGGTAAAAGGTGCCATAAATGGACCGTCGGGGACGCCGGTCCCTACAAAACAAAATTCTATTCCGGCACGGTTCGTGTCAACGTTCAAGAGATTTTGCAATAAAGAATATGGGGAAAATATGTGGCAATACCGTTCTAACGATCACATCATCCGAAACCGCGAAGACTATGAAGAGCATTTGCGGTATATTTACGAAAATCCGCTACGTTGGTACTACGACGAACTATATAAAGAAGAATAACAACGATCCCCGACAGGCACTAAATCTGTCGGGGATTTTAATTGTGTGTTAAAATATTTTATTTTCCAAAAATCCCTTGCTTTTTTGTAGAATAGTGCTATAATTACATTTAGTGACTTTTAGCGGAGGTGTGATATGGCTCGCATAAAGAACGTAGACGTGCTCGGTGGCAAGCTTTTTCCGTCGATATTGCGATTTGGAATTCCGTTGCTTCTGGTAGCGCTTATCCAGACGCTCTTCAACGCGGTGGATATTATGGTGCTCAGCCAAATGGCAAATAACAATGCCGTCGCGTCGGTCGGAGCGACGTCCACGATAGTAAGCCTTATCGTCAATCTCTCGCTCGGTATCTCGATGGGCGCGAAGATCGTTCTTGCGCGACTTATCGGCGAGGGTGTAAGAGAAAAAACTCAGCAGACCGTCTTTACCACCATCGTGACCGCGATAATTCTCGGAGTTATCACTATGGTCGTGGGAATTACGATTGCGCCTCTCTTCCTCAGACTCACTAATTGCCCGTCCGAGATATACGACGGCGCGCTGCTCTATCTGCAGATTTACTTTGCCGCCGCCCCCGCAATAATGCTCTACAACTTCGGCTCGAACCTCATAAGAGTCTCGGGCGACTCGCAAAGACCGCTATACTATATGGTGGCATCGGGTCTGCTCAACATCGTCCTTAACTATATCCTCTGCCTCATTATGACCGAGAAGGTCGCCGCGGTAGCTATCGCGACGGCGGCGTCACAAGTACTCGGCGCAGTGCTGGTGTTGCGCAGAACTTTGGTTATGGACAACGATTGCCGCCTCTGCATCCGCAGCTCCAAGTGGAATTGGCGCTCTTTCTATAAAATTATGGCAAACGGACTTCCGATCGGCTTCAGCTCCTCGCTCTACTCGATCGCCAATCTGCAGATACAGACCGCTCTCAACTCCTTCGGTCCCGATGCGATCGCAGGAAACGCGGCGGCGGTCAATATCGAGGCGATAACGGGCTCGATAGCCAACACGCCCTGGACCGCGACGGCAAGCGTATTTATCGGTCAGAACGTGGGCGCAGACAACAAGAAGCGCGTCAAGCAGTCTATACTTCTCTGCGGCGCGATCGCGCTCTCGCTCTCGCTCATCATCGGTGCGGTAACGATATTCTTCTCAGCACCTCTCCTCTCGCTTTTCGTTGATACCGAAGCCGCAGTGCGCTACGGTCAGACAAGAATGCTCTACATAGTCATCCCCTACGTCATAGCCGCATTCAACGGACTTCTCGGCAACGCAATTCAGGCGTTCGGGTACTCAATATTCTCCACGCTCAACTCGATCTTCTCGGTCTTTGTTTTCCGTATGATCTGGATGAACAATATCTATCCGCTCTGCCCGACCTTCCACGTGCTGATGCAGTGCTTCCTGGTCTCCTGGATGATAACCGCGGTATTGAATACAGTATTCTTCTTCTATCTCTACTACGGAAAATTCAAAAAGAATAAGATCAAGAAAATGGGATAAGCAGGCGGAAAACAACATTATACCACAAAATAATCTTAAAATATACTCATATTAAGATTTTTTGGAGATTTTTTATGAGAAACAAAAATAACAAACATCTCGGAATAGAGATTGATCCTGAATTACACTACAAACTGCACTATATTTCAAAATACTACGGTCGCTCGGCGAATGGCGAGATCCTTTATCTGATACGTCAGGAGATCAAAGCATTCGAAAAGGTCGAGGGAGAAATTGAGATTCCCAAAGAGACAAAAGACAATTAAACTGTTATCATAAGCAAAAAGCACTTGCCAAATTTCGCAAGTGCTTTTGTAATTTTGATGTCAAAGAGTTATTTCGTTTTCTCCCGCCGCGATCTTATACTCCTTGCCGTCGATCACGAGGGTATAGGGTGCGCTCGAGGTGACTGTGCATTTCTTACCGTCCGAGAGAATGTCGGTCTTGACGTCACCGAAGCGCAAGCCCTTTATTCCGACCTTTCCCCAACTCTCATGCGGGTGCGACCATTCGACTCTGCGCTCAAATGCGTTCACGGTATGGAAGCCAAGCACGCACTCAATATAGATCGAGATCGGTCCGAGCGCAGACCAGCCGCAGAAATTCGGACGACACTTGTGATCGTGCGTTTCGGCAGATGCAGGCTCTGGCTTCGTGGGCGAATAGCACTCCCAGATGGTGTGAGGCTCGTAATCGGTGTAGGTCTTGTACATATGCTCGAGTATCTTCACGCCCGCGCGGTGTGCAACGTCGTAAAAGCCGTAGCGCACAAGTCCGCAGAGCGACGCGTAAGCGGTGGGCATCCAGAGCGAGCCGCGCCAATAAAGTCCGTCGCTCTCAAAGTCGTTATCCGAGCGAGAGAGCGAAAGCAGGGGCACGTCGCCTCCCATAGTCTCGGGCTCGTCGACGCGAAGTGCGAGCTTCTCAGCCTGCTCACCCGACGCAACGCCCGAGGTCAATGCCCAATAGGACGCGGTGGTCATTACCTTGTAAAAGGAGTGGTCTCTGCGGTCGACGTCGTAGTAAAATCCGTCCTCTTCGTCCCAATAGACGCTGTTGATTATATCCTTCTTTTCGTCGTACCTCGCGCGCCAGAGCTCTGCATTCTCAGCGTCGCCGACAAGTGCGAACATCTCGCTGATTATATCCGCCGAGAGCGCCTGCTGGCAGATCGCGTCGATCCAGAGCATTTCGGGGTTGTTCGGTCTCTGCCCCTGCGCGTGCTCGGTCGTTCTTCCTCTCGGGGTGTTGTCCATTCCCGAGCATCCGCCCTCCCATCTGTAGCCGTATTTCTCGGCGGTAAGGCAAGTGGGTAGCAGAACGTTCGGCAGCTTGACCGACTCGCGAAGGCTCTCTATCCATTCGTAGTGCTTTTGCAAAACGCCCTTATCATACAGCAGCTCGCGTAGATATTCGACGTCTCCGCGAACGAGCGCGTTTACGTACTCCGCCCACGCGAAAAGCGGCGGATTGTCGGCAAGATGGACCTTTATATTATACGGCACACCGGGAGTCGCGCCCGTCCAAAAGGGCTCGTTCTCGGGCGGTATGACCTCGGGCAGAGGCTTGCCGCCGTAGAGTGCCTCGTAGAAATTATTCAGAGTCTCGACTCCCGGAAAAACGTCCTGCGCGTATTTGCAGAAAAGCGTCATAAAGCAGGTATCCCAGATCCAGACCTGCGTGTCGCAGAACGCCTCGTCCATATAGGGAGTCTGCGGCATTCCGGGGATGTCCTTTATATGCGCAAAAGCAAGCTCCCACGCCTTTTTGTAGAATTCGTAATATTCGGGGTGCGCCTCGCACACGGGTGTCGGGATGTAGCTCTCCCAATACGCACAGCCAAATCTTTTTTCCATAGCATTTCTCCTTTGAGTCTTGTAAGAAAATTATAGCATTTTTCTCACGCTTTGTCAACAGAGAAACATTGAGTTTAGCTTTTAACCCAAAAAGGCTGCTTCACTTAGATGCAAAAGTCTCTAAATGAAGCAGCCCTCTTTTATGCGTTTTTGTAAGCGCCGACCATCATTCGCGTCAGCGCGGTTGCTTCGTCGATGCCGCAACCCTCAGGGGTCTCTCCCTTAACGAAGAATACTATGGGCTTGGGCAGATCCTCGTCGATCTCAAGCTCGCGTATGCCCTCTCGGTTGCGAAGAACGTACTTTCCGCCGTTCTGGTAAATATAACCGTCAACACCGCCCACCTCAAGAGTCGTGGGACATCCGCGAGAAACGAAGCCGGTCTCGTTGATCGCGATAGCACCGTTCGGATAGGTCATCACCGTAACCGCATTATCCTCGATACCGTCGGGATTAAGCTGTGCGTCCTTTTCGTCACGGCAGAAATGCTCAAAAGCAGATCTATATCCTGTAGGCTCGCCGAGTATCCAATGAGTCAGATACATTCCGTGCGCGCCAAGATCTATCATCGCACCTCCGCCGCACTGCTCCTTATTATAGAAATGCGCGGGAAGCCAATGGCTCGTGCTTCCGTCGTGGCAGTTGCGGAAACGCATATAGTTAGGAGTGCCGATAAGTCCGTCGTCAACAGCCTTCTTTACTGCTCTGTAACTGCCGAGCATCTTCCAGAAAAACGAGATAACGAAACGCACACCGTTTCTCTCAACTGCCTCGCGAATGGCGTTGCAATCCTCCTCGGTAAGTGCAAGCACCTTTTCGGTAAAAATATGCTTGCCCGCGTTTGCCGCCGCTACGAGAACTTCTCTGTGCTTGTTGGTAGCCTCGTTGCAGATAACACCCTCAGCATCGCTCGCAAGAAGCTCCTCAAGAGTTGAAAATTCGTAAATATTATGCTTGTTGGCAAAATCCGCTCTGCGCTCTGCATCAGAGTCCCATACGCCTACGACCTCACCGTATTCCTTTGCGATCTTCGTATATTCGTCAGCGTGAACGTGCCACGCACCAAGAATAGCTACTCTCATTTGAAATATACCGCCTCTCCGGTCTGTGAGGACTTGTATATAGCCTCAAGGATCTGAGATACTACGCAAGCCTGCTCGGGAAGAACAACGGGATCGGTATCGTTGATAACTGCGTCAATCCAACGTCTTGCCTCGGTCTCTGCAGGAGAAGAAGAGCTTCCGCTATAGAATGCAACTCCGCCTGCACCGAGATTTACGTTAGTGCTTACCGCTCTGTCAAGATCGATCTTGTTGATGTTAAGGCTGTTCTGCTCTACCATAAGACCTGCGCGGCTTCCGCAAAGGCGACAGCTTCCCTCCTGGATCTCACGGTCGGTGTTGAGCGCCCAGCTCGTCTCGAGCATAATCGTCGCGCCATTCTTCATAACGACGAGCGCGCAAGCCGCTTCTTCGAGAGGAGTGGTGCTGACGCCGTTATCGCCCCAGATGTTACCCGCTTCGGGATGCTCGAGCGACTTGTGGGTCTTGCCGAGGACCATAGCGGGTTCATAGTTGTTCATAAGATAGAGCGTGAGGTCAAGGGAGTGGGTAGCGATATCGATGATAGGACCGCCGCCCTGCTCGTAGTCGTTGAGGAACACGCCCCAGTTGGGAGTACCTCTACGGCGGATAGCGTAACAGTTTGCATAATAAACTTCACCGAGATCTCCACGGTCGATGTATTGCTTTGCGTACTGACTTGCCGCCTTATGTCTGTGCTGGTAGCCGATGGTGAGTTTTTTACCCGTCTCCTTTGCGGCTTCAACCATTCTTTTGGCGTCCTCGGCCGTTTTTGCCATAGGCTTCTCGCACATAACGTGCTTGCCTGCGTGGAGCGCGTCGATGGTGATATCGGCGTGGGAGCGGTTGGGGGTAAGCACGTGGATGACCTCGATGCTCTCATCCTTAAGCATCTCCTTGTAGTCGGTGTAGACCTTTGCGTCGGGCTCACCGTACTCACGTGCCGCTTTGATCGCCTTCTCTTCTACGATGTCACAAAATGCGACCATCTTTGCCTCGGGGATCTTCTTGAGCGAAGGCATATGCTTTCCGTTCGCAATACCGCCGCATCCGATGATACCAATTCTTACTTCTCTGCTCATAACTAAAAATCCTTTCTTCATTAAATTATTGCTTTTATGATTTGAATTTACAAAAAATTAATTTATTTACTTTGTATTTATTATAGCATTTTCTTGAGCGATATGCTATAATAAATATACTGAAAAGTATCAGAAATCTCATCCGGAGGAGCTTTTAAAATGTCAGAATACTACATTGAAAGTGCAAATCACGAATTAGGAAAATACGGTATAGAATTTTTCTCGGTGCATCCCGAAAGCATCGGCACGGTTACCGCTCCTCATATACACTCCTCTCTCGAATTTATATACGTAAAGCGCGGAACATTTGAGGTCACGGTCGACAACAGATGCAGGATGACCGTGCAGCCTGAAAGTATGCTTGTATTCCGTGCGAACACCATACACACCATCGTTCATATGAACGGATGCGACTCTCTCTACTACGTTCTTAAGGTCGCTCCATCTCTGCTCTTTCAGAACTTTGGCGGCGACTTGCAGAGCAAATATCTGTTTCCCTTCTTGCAAAAAAGAGCAGATGACGTAGTATGTCTCAGTGAGGCTGAGGTACCCTTAGGTGTAAAGAGCGTATGGAATGATATGATAGTTGAGGAACGGCAGAATGAGCTATTTTACGTGGCAGAGCGCATCAATGCCTCGCGTCTTTTGCTCGCGCTCGTACGCTCTGTACTTTGTCCGCAAAGCAGTAGCTGTTTGCAGGATATCAGCGAGCGCACGATCACTCAGATCTACGACACGGTAAACTATATAAACGATAATTTTGCATACGACATAACGCCCGTAGAATGTGCCGAGCGCATACATATCAGCTACGGCTACTTTGCGAAGCTCTTCCGCAACGTGATGGGCAAGACCTTCAAGGAATATCTGCTTGATGTCCGCATGTCGCATGCACATACTATGCTACTTGCAAGCGACATATCTGTCACCGAGATCGCACTTGCGTGCGGATATTCAAATCTTTCCTATTTCGTTGCCGAGTACCGCAGAGTTTTTGGACAAACCCCAAAAACGACACGAAAGGAGTCAAAAAGACTCCTTTCGACGTGATATTTATTTTCATCTCTCTCCGCCGAGAAGCTCGACGAGCTTTGCGTCGCTCGCAATTCTTATAAGCAGCGGCTCGCCGCATTCCTCGAGCAGCAGGATGCAGACAGGAGAGGTCTTCATATCCGCGCAATAGTCGTACGCCTTGCGCGATTCGTGGCGAGCGGTCGAGATCATCTCCTTTTCGCGCAGCTTATGCTCGGGATCGTTCATATCGAACACGTGCAGCTCGGAGATATTCGCTATCGCAACACGGCAGACCGTGGTGACCTTTCTGCCGCCGTTTGCAAGCTCGGTGACGGTAAAGTCAAGCTGCCCGTCATCCTCGATCACGGCATACACGAAGCTCTTTGCGACGTATCTCGCAAGCAGGTAGATCACGGCGACGATCGCCACCGTGCCGAGAAGCTGAAATGCCCAATGAAACGGAACGCTCGGCAAAAGCAGGGGTGTGAAGAAGAGTGCCGCCGCGAGCGAGATAAGTATTATCATAGCCCCGAAGATCCTCGTCATATTCTTTTCGGGTCTGTATTCGTATATATTCATGTTGCCTCCGCAAAATTGTTTACATATATCTCTTGAATTCCCGGGGAACAAGTGATATAATATAATAAAGTTCTTACATTTATTATACACGAAAGGAACCGATATGTCAAGAGTTTGGGTCGTATTAAAAAGACTTGGAAAGGTCATAAAATTCTTATTCGTCTGCCTTGTGCTGACCGTCTGCGTATTTATGGGCTGGCGCATTTTCTCTACGGGTATTCCGTCGGATATAAAGCCGCTTCTGCCAAACGACGAGCTTCGCGAGGCTTACGCCGAGAAGGGCGACGAGCTCTATATATTTGAGCAGAAATACGACGACATCACGCGCGCCGAGCGCAATTCGGGCTACTTTGCAGTTCCCGAGGCGGTCTTTATCCCCGAGATAGATCAGGCACAGATAGTTTTCAGATACAACAACAGTACCATCCGCCGCGTTGCCGAGGATCTCTCGCTTGATCCCGTACCTGACCGCGAGCAGAAGCTCTTTGACGTCAGCCTCGTGTTCTACGTCGATCTGACGCCCGAGGACGACACCGACAACGACGATCTCTCGTCTGCAGGACTCAAGAAGATCCGCGTCAAGCCCTCGTCGGAGAAATGCGAGCGCACGACGCTCTACAACTTCTACCGTTACTCGTTCGACTTTGATGACGCCGAGGAGCCGATAGATATGTCCGCACTTATGGAAGAGGGACTTCTGATCGCCGTACACGCGGAATTCTATTTTGGTGACGAGCCTGACTACGAAAAGACTCCCTACGGTGCGCTCAGCCTTTACTACCATCAGCGCACGGACTACGACGTAAAGCTTTCGTCGAAGGACAAAAAGGCACTCGAATAATTCAACTGCGGGGAAAATATGGAACAAAAGAGATTTACGAAAAACGACTCGGGATTTATATGCGCCAACTGCGGCAAGGAAGTTCTTCCTATGGGGACGAGCTCGCGCAATCACTGCCCCTTCTGCCTCTGCTCGCTCCACGTTGACATAAATCCCGGTGACCGCGCAAACGAATGCGGCGGACTTCTGCGCCCGATACGCACCGAGCCCGACGCAAGACGCGGATTTATAATCATCCACAAGTGCGAGAGGTGCGGAGAGATCCGCCGCAATCGCGCCGCACTTGACGCGAAGGTCCAACCCGACAACCGCTCTCTGCTCATCAAGCTGACGGCGGGACAATTCTGAGGTATATATGATCAAGAAATATTCGCAGGACGAGCTCGACCTTGACGCGATCGCATCGAGCGTGAAGTTGGAGCTTCGTGAGAGCCAGAAGCAGAGCTTTGCCAAAGATATCTGCGATATGCTCAATTATTGTTATGAAAATCTTTTTTGCGAGAGTGCCGACGGCACTCTCGAGCTTTCTTTGCGCGCATCAAAGACTCTTGGCGAGCTCCGCGACGACGAGGCTGTCGAGTGCGGATGCATCGCGCAGATGCTCGACAATTCACCTCTCGTGCAAAACGGTATGATCGCAGTACCAAAGGCGATCGGATCGGAGGGCGGCGATGAGTGATATCTTAAAGAGAAGCATCTCGGAGCACGCGACCGCGCTTGCGAAAAAGGAATACAGCTCGGTCGATCTGACGGGCGTGTTTTTAGAGAGAATAGAGCGCGAGAACAGCGAGATAAACGCGTACATCACGGTCGCGCGCGAGTCGGCGCTTGCCTCTGCTCGCGAGTCTGACGAACGTCGCGCATGCGGTGAGGCGCGCGGAGCTTTAGACGGAATTCCGTACGCGGCAAAGGACAATATCGCAGTGCGCGGACTTCGTCTCAGCTGCGCATCGAGAATGCTTGAAAATTATGTCTCTCCCTACGACGCGAGCGTGATCTCGTCGCTCAGAGATGCGGGCGCGGTACTGCTCGGCAAGACCAACCTCGACGAGTTCGCGATGGGAACGGGCACCGAGAGCTCGCACTTCGGCAGAGCAAAAAATCCGCTTGACACCGACAGAGTTTCGGGCGGCAGCAGCGGTGGAAGTGCCGCGGCGGTGGCGGCTGATCTTTGCAGCTTCGCGCTCGGCTCGGACACGGGCGGCTCGGTCCGGCAGCCCGCGGCATTCTGCGGAATAATCGGTCTGCGCCCTACGTATTCGGCGCTCTCTCGAATGGGCCTTGTCGGCTTTGCGCCCTCGCTCGACACTATAGGAATTATAAGCCGTACTGTCGGCGACTGCGCGACCGTGTTTCGCGCTACCGCAAAGCGTGATCCACTTGACTCGACCTCGGCGCACTTCCCCACAGAGAGCCTTAACGGCGCGCTCCCTGCCGATATTCGCGGCAAGAGGATCGCGCTCATACGCGAGGTGATGGAGCTTGATATCTCCGAGGGTCAGCGCATCGCACACTCGCGCGCGGCAGATGCACTTCGCGAGCTTGGAGCAGAGGTGATCGAGGTCTCTGTACCCAGCCTTCGCGCGTCCTACGCGACATACTACGCGATATCCTCTGCCGAGGCATCCTCAAATCTCGCGCGCTTTGACGGCGTGCGCTACGGTATGCGCGCAGATGACACAGAGTCGCTTGAAGAGATGTACGTCAAGAGCCGCTCGCTCGGCTTTGGCGACGAGGTGAAGCGCCGTATGATGTTCGGCGCGCTCATACTCAGCGGCGACTACAAAAAGGATATATACGAAAATGCTCTCAGAACGAGAGCGAGAATAAATGCTGAGCTTGCCGAGGCTTTCTCGGTGGCAGATCTTCTGATGCTCCCGACCTCGTCAGGATACGCATACAGAGCGGGGGAATTCAAGGACGGACTCTTTGACGCACACGCTAAGGACGACCTTCTCTGCACGCTCTCCTCTCTTTCGGGACTTCCCTCGATCTCGCTCCCCTGCTCGACCGTCCGCAAGCTTCCGCTCGGAATTCAGCTTATCGGCAGAGCTTTTGAGGAAAAGACTCTCTTTGACGTAGCGGCGCACCTACAGTGCGCGCTCAACTGACGGAGGAAGAGATGAAAAATTACGAAATGACCGTGGGGCTCGAGGTACACGCAGAGCTTTCCACCAAAACAAAAATATTCTGCTCCTGCCCAACAGAGTTCGGCGCGCCCCCGAACAGCCAGATCTGCCCGATCTGTATGGGACTTCCGGGCACGCTCCCCGTACTCAATCGCAGAGCAGTCGAGTTTGCGATAAAGGCAGGGCTTGCGACCAACTGCAAGATCGCGCACCGCGCGGGTATCGACCGCAAGAACTACTTCTACCCCGATCTGCCCAAAGGCTATCAGATCTCGCAGTACGCACGACCGATATGCTACGACGGATATATAGAATTCGATGGCGAGAGCGGCAGAGAGCGCGTCGAGCTTGAGCGCATCCATATCGAAGAGGACGCGGGCAAGCTTATCCACGACGGCACCGAGCGCACGCTCGTCGACTTCAACAGATGCGGCAGACCGCTGATCGAGATCGTCTCACGGCCGCAGATATACTCATCCGAGAGCGCACGCGCCTATCTCAAAAAGCTCCGCACGCTACTGCTTGCCGTCGGAGTTTCGGATTGCAAGATGAACGAGGGATCGCTCAGATGCGACGTAAATATCTCGGTTCGACGCGCAGGCGAGGAAAAGCTCGGCGAGCGCACAGAGATCAAAAACCTCAATTCCTTTGCGTTCGTGGCAAAGGCGATCGAGAATGAATTTTCGCGGCAGTGCGAAATGCTCGAGCGCGGCGAGAGGATAGTAAGACAAACGCTGAGATTTAACGCATCAAGCGGCAAGTGCGAGGTGATGCGTTCAAAGGAGAGCGCGACCGATTACCGCTACTTTCCCGAACCGGACCTTGCGGATATTCTGATAGACGACGCGGATATCGAGCGCATCAGAGACGGGATACCGATGCTCCCCGACCAGAGACGCGAGAGATATATCAAGGATCTTGCGCTTGCCGACGCAGACGCAGCGATACTTTCGTCCGATCTCGCGCTATCCGACTACTTTGACAGAGCGGCGAGCGTGACCGAGCATAAAAGAACAGTCGCGAATATGCTGATAAGCGAGGGGCTGCGACTCTCGGGAGGCGAGGACTTTTTCTGCCAGATCGCGCCCGAGAAATTCGGGATGCTGTGCGATATGTTCGGTGAGGATAGGATAAACAGCTCGTCGGCTAAGAAGCTGCTCGCGCGTATGTGGAGCGATCCCGAGCTTGACCCTGAGGCGACGGCTGAGAGCGAGTCACTCTGGCAGATAAACGACCGCGATAGACTTCTCGGCTTGGCGTTGAGTGCGATAGAACAAAATCCGAAGGCAGTCGAGGATTACAGACGCGGCAAGAGCTTCGCACTCAAATCTATTATTGGAAAAGCTATGGGAGCGAGCGGCGGCAGAGCTAACCCGAAGATTTTAGAGGAGATCATCCTTGAAAAAATAAAATAATTTAATTTTTCTAAATTTTTTTGAAAAAAGACTTGATTTTTATATTTTCTTGTGGTATAATAGTCAAGTCGATGTGGAGAGATGGCTGAGCTGGTCTAAGGCGCACGACTGGAAATCGTGTGAACGCTAATACCGTTCCGTGAGTTCGAATCTCACTCTCTCCGCCACAAAAAATAAGAGGACTGCGTTGCAGTCCTCTTATTTTTTGTGCCAGAGAGTACTAATGCGAACTCACACTTGCGAAGCAAGTGTGAGTTCGCATTTGAGCCTTAAGCCGACGGGAGCTCGCTCACGGTCGGCAAGGCGAAAAATCTTCGATCTGCGAGGAACGAGCAGAGCGAATACCTCACTCTCTAATATATTCGATCCAAACCTCACACTTGCGAAGCAAAAAGTGAGTTCGCATTTGAGCCGAAAGCCGTCTGTGAGCTCGCTCAGGATGACAGTTTTAAGAAGGAAGGCGGTACCGATATCGCGGGCGCTTCGTGAAGCGCCCCTACGAACTTGATAAAATCTCTTTGTGCCGTAGAGGGACAAAACAACGATTTCTATCTTGTGTGTAGGGACCGTGCGTCCCTACAGGTTTGATATAATTTTCTTGTATCGGAGACAGACGGATGTACGGCGGTGACCGATATTTCGGGCGAACTGTGTTCGCCCGTTGTACGATATAAAGTCACTTTCACGCAAAAAGCAAAAAGAACCTCCGAAATTCAGAGGTTCTTTTTAATTACTCTCGATCAAAAGAAAACGTCGTTTGCCTTTTCCTTGATCTCCTTGGATGCGATGAACGGAAGTCTTGTGGTGTAGCCGTTTCTCGCCGCAACGATCTGCTTGGTCGGCCAGGAGAAGATCGCTCTGTTCCACGCGTTTACGGTGTCGTTGTAAAGCTCGCGCGCCGCGGTGATCTCTCTCTGCAGATACATATTCTGCTTCATCGCGTCCGCGATCTCGTTGTGCGCCTTGAGATCGGGGTAGTTCTCTACCGCGATATTGATGCTTCTCGAAAGATCGTCGATCTGTCCCGAAACTGCGTTTCTCGCCTCGTCGCCGGCGCCGCTTCTGTAGCGTGCGATGCTCTCAAAGGTGCTCTTGTCAAGGTCGATCGCCTTATCAAGCAAGCGCGCGCAGTTCTGAAGAACTACCACTCTCTGCTCAAGATAATTGTCGATCTGCGATGCGTTGTGCTGAAGCTTCTGCTCAAGCTGCTGAAGATAATTCTTTGCCTTTACCTTCATAATAAGGAATATAACGCCGGGAATGATGCCGCATACCCACAGAAGTATCTCGAATATCGTCGAGCCTACTCCCACGGTCGCGGGAATTCTCTTTGCTATAACGTTGGTCTCAAGACCCTCTTCTCTGATGTCGCCGCTAAGCTCGTCAAGCTGATTTGCCATAATTCTTTCTCCTTTTATTGTTTTTCATTGATTATATTTGCCGTCATCCGATGGAAGAATACGCTCTCGTCTCTTCCCTCTTTCGCGCACGCAAGTCTGTATTCTCTCTCGCTGTACTCGGCTGCGCGAACTGTCATCTCGCTCTCCTTTTGTACGTAGTCGTACTCGATCCAGGGCACCGGCACGCCGTGCAATCTGCCGTCGCCGCCAAGCACGGGAACGTAGTCGAGTCTCGGTGTCGCGCTATAGCCCCACGCGAGAACCTTGACACGATCCGCACCATCCTTGGTCGACAGATGCTCGGTCTTGTAGATCACCTCTGTCGCGCATCCCTCGGGAACGAGCTCGCCGCTCACTCTGTTTGCCATTACCTCGTGCTCGTAGTCGCCAAAGCATCTGTCGGTGCTCGGATTCTCGGCAAAGGAGGACTCGGGAGACTCGGCATACGCGGGGATCGCGATGAGCGGAGCGAGGTCGAAGAATATAGATTTGAAATACTCGTTGTTGAAATTGATGAAATTGCTCTTTATCTGCTCAATGTCAAACGAGCGGTAATTGTGCGTACCCGTGTCCATCTTCCAGGAGCGGCCGTGCTCGCTCGTTATGATATTGAGTCTCTTTTGCTTTCTGAAGTAGAAATCGTCGCCATAGCCGCTCGCGTCGGTCATAAGATCGACGGTATTCTGCTGAGCCAGCGGCGTATACATAAGTCTGAACTGCACCTCGTGGTCGCGATTATGCGCACCGAAGAGCACCTCAAACTCGGAGTTTGCCATCGCCGCAAAGTCTGCGCCCTTCTCGACCATATCCTCTGCGTGCTTGTGCAGCTTCTTCTCGCCCTTGCGGATCTTTTTCTCAAGATCCTTCTCATCAAGAAGCTCGGAGTGCTGGGGAACTCGCATGAATGTCAGATCTGGCGCCGCCTGCGATCCGTAGCAGAGGTTGGTCTCGGTGTGATACTGAGGCTCAGGCTTGGTCAGAGATGCGTGGAGCGTCTGCGTTTTTGTCCTCGTCCGCGTTCTGCCCTCGCTGTCGCGGTATGTCTCGGTCCAGCTTATCGTCAGCGTGCCGTGATATGTATGAGTTCCCATTTCGAAAACTCTGCTCTTTAAGAAAACGAAGGGATTTTTCGCAAAGCTGCCCGAAAGGATATCGACCATACAGTCCTTCTCGCCGAGCAGATCGAAAAAGTCGTATTCCTCGCGCAAAAGTCGCTCTCTGCTACACTCAAATCTCGGCTCGAGCTCAAGCTCGGGAATAGTTTTCTCGATCAGCATCGCCGAGTCGGTATCGTCAAACAGCTCGTTGAGCGGGCGCATCTGCTCGTACGCTTCGGCAAGATGTTTTCTTGCTTTTTCAAGATGCTTCTCGTGTAGCGCACTTGCGTCCTTGATCTTCGGATTTATGATCTTAAATATCAGCACGAGCGAGCAGACGATCACAACAGCTCCGATGCCGAGCTTTATCGCGCCGCCTGCGGCGTCGCTTTCAATGAAGGAAATGACAGACAGCAGAGCGACGATTCCGCCTATGACCGCCGCGATTATCAAAAGCACACGCAGAGTCTTATAAAGCCTTATGCGCTTGGCTATTTTCTCTGCCGCCGCCTCTTGCGCGCGATACTTTTTGACTGTCGCGTGGTTTGCGGCAATATCAACGCCCGAACGCGCGATAAGCTCGTCAAGATACTGCCTTGCATTTTCTTCGTGCCGCGCCCGTCCTGTGTTTTTGTAAAACTTCAACGGTTCCAAAAGCTCTTGGTTCATATCGGTCTCCTTTCGTAATGTCTGCTTTATTTTCATTATATCACGCATATTTTTATTTGTCAATAAAAATTTAATAGCATTATTTCCCGTCATCGAATAGCATTATATTCCGCGCCTGTCACAAATTATCAAGCATATATCGAAATTGGCGGTTAAAACTAACTTTGAACGGAAATTCCGTTTAAAAGGAGGAATTCTTATGATCATGGATAGAATTGCCTTGATAATCACGATCATCGGCGCGCTCAACTGGGGCAGCATAGGTATATTCAGCTTTGACATCGTCGCCTGGATCGGCGGAGGTCAGGACGCACTCTTTTCCCGTATCGTTTACACGATAGTTGCTCTTGCGGGAATATGGTGCGTGTCTCTCTTGTTCCGCGCGCGTGATAAATTCGAGGCTATAGACGAATAAAAAAGAAATGGGATCTTCTCAAAGATCCCATTTTATTATTGAAAATCATTATTCTTTATCAGGTATTCTGTCGTTTTGTCATAGAGCATCGACTCGTAGATGATCTCTGCCATATTCTCCTTGACGTACTGCTCGGTGTAGCCATAGTCCGACACGTATTTCTGCACGTACTTACCAAAAAGGCTTTGCTTTTCGCTCTCGTTCAGCGTAATATTCGCATCGCGGCGCACAAGCTCGTAGATAACGTCGTCTGCAGCCATACTCTCTGCCTCGGCTCTTATGCTCTCCTCGGTCGCGCCGACCTCACTGAGCATATCCTCGTATGACATATCCGCCTGCTCTGCGTAATATTTATACTGTGCCTCTATCTGCGAGATATAGTAGGCGACCTGCTGCTCGGGGTGGGCTATGATCTTTGCGTTCTCCTTGACCGCGCGCCATACCGCCTCGCCCTTTGAGCCCGTTCCGACCGTAACTCTAAGACGGGTATATCCGCCGAGTGTGGCATAGCCCTCAAGCTCCTGCGAGCTTACCGCACTCATATCCATCGCCTCGCCCGTATGTTCGTTTTCATCCTTTTTGCAAGAAAAGGCAAAAAGCGCGAGAACGAGACAGAGCAGAAGTGCCGCTGTTATTGTGTATCTGTTCTTCATAATTCCTCCGTGTAAAAAGAAACAGTAGCCCGTTAATTTCAAGCTACTGTCCCTCTCGAGTTATTACTTGCTCTCAACGTTGAGAACTTCCTTACCGTCATAGTAACCGCAAGCCTTGCAAACACGGTGGCTTCTTACGTATTCACCGCACTTGGGGCACTTGGTCATGCCGGGGAGCACGAGCTTCCAATTGTTAGAACGTCTCTTGTCTCTGCGAGCCTTTGATACTTTTCTCTTCGGTACTGCCATAGTTACACCTCCTTGAAGCGTGTAAAACACGACTTTCAATTTATATTAAAAATTTTTTTATTTTTCGTCTTGGTCTTTGTCAAAGAAATTCTTGAGCACTGCGAGCCGAGGATCTATCTCCTTGAACACACAACCGCAATCACCCTCGCGCTTCGGCTTACCACACTTGGGGCAAAGTCCCTCGCAATCCTCCGAGCAAAGAAGTCTTAACGGAAATCCGAGCAGAAGCTCCTCGCGGAGCGGCTCGTCAACGTCAAGCTCGTTGCCGCACAGCACGACGTATTCGTCGGCAAGCTCTTCAAGCTTATCCTCGTCGATAGTTCCCTCAGTGGTAACCGTGCGTTCGAAGTCAAGAGAGAAAACTCCGTCGACCGGAGCAAGACATCTCGCACATTCTCCGTGATAAACAAGCTCTGCCTTGAGACACAGGCGCATATATCCGCTATTGTCCGTAAGCGTACCCGATACGCGCGCGTCCTCAAACTCTACACCGTCGAGCTGCTCGGGGGAGAGCATATAGTCGATATCGATTTTTCGAATCTCTCCGCGGAGAAGCGGAGCAACGTCAACGACCATATTTTCCTCCGTTGCGATCTTGGTTTTTAGCACACATTTTTTCTTGACATAAAATGCGACAATACATATTATAATTCATTTTCCTTCAGTTGTCAAGAGTTTTTTTAAATATTCTTTGCAAATAAAATATTTTTGCCGATATTTATAAAAATTCTTTACTTTTTTTGCTCTCTATGATAAAATTGTATTAAAGTAAACTTGGTTTTGTGAGGCTTATTATGTCAATAGATCAGCTTTCTCACTTTTCATATGAAAGAAATGCTCTCTCGATGATGCCCGTGCGCCCCGCGCGCTCGAACAAGGGCGACTTCGGCAGAGTTCTGTGCGTTTGCGGCTCGCGCGGTATGTCGGGCGCGGCGTACCTTTCGGCAAAGGCAGCCTATCGCACGGGTGCGGGGCTCGTCGAGATCTTCACACATGAATGCAACAGAATCGCGCTCCAGACCTCTTTGCCCAAGGCTATCGTCACGACCTACACCGACGAATACGACAAAAATACCCTGCTCTGCTCGCTCGAGCGCGCGGATACGGTGGTCGTCGGTTGCGGACTCGGGCTCACGCCGCTCTCGCGCACTATCTTCTCGGACATTCTGCACTCGCTCGAGGGAAAGGAGATCCCCCTCGTCATAGATGCGGACGCGATAAACCTGCTCGCGCGCAGTCGCTCGCTGCTAAAATACGTTCGCGGTGCGGTGCTGACTCCGCACTTTATGGAGGCTTCGCGCCTGCTTGACCGCCCGATAGGCGAGCTTCTTCCCCACACCGCCTCTGTCGCGCACGAGATCGCAGAACGTTACGGTGCAGTCTGCGTAATGAAGGATCACGAAAGTGCGGTATCCGACGGCGGCACACGCGTGTATATAAATAAGTCGGGCAACAGCGGAATGGCGACAGGCGGCTCGGGCGACGTGCTTGCGGGAATTCTCGGCGGACTTCTCTCGCAGAATTCAAAAGCCGCTCTCTCGCTCTCCAAACTTGAAGCGGTCGCGCTCGGCGTGTATATCCACGGCCTTGCGGGTGACGCGGCTGCAATAAAGCTCGGTGAATACTCGCTTATGGCGACAGACATCATCGACGCGCTCCCGAGCGTGCTGAATTTCAGATAACGGAGGCAGTATGAAAAGAATAATTTCTCTTTTACTCATCCTCTGCACTCTTCTCGCGCTCATATCCTGCAACGAGACAGACGAGCCGAGTGCGTGCGAGAGTGAGATGCCAACAGAAGCGACCGAGAAGGCTACAAAGCCAAAGCAGACCGACAAAGACAAAGGAGACAAACCTATGATAAAGCCGAGCGAGGACGGAATACTTAAGATCCTCACGATAGGAAACAGCTTTTCGGACGACACGATGCAGTATCTTTACAAGGTTGCAAAGAGCGCGGGTGTTGAGAAGATAAAGCTCGGAAATCTTTATATCGGCGGCTGCTCGCTTGACATTCACGCGAGCAACGCAAGAAACAACGCACGCGCGTACGACTACCGGACCAATTCGGCTGACTCGTGGGTGACTGCGCCAAGCTACAGAATGAAGGACGCAATACTTTCGGAGAATTGGGATTTTATATCGCTCCAGCAAGCGAGCGGCAGCAGCGGAATTGCCGACACCTATTCAGAGCTTGAATATCTGATCGGATACGTGCGAGAGCTCGCGCCCGAATCAAAGCTTGTCTGGAATATGACCTGGGCTTATCAGCAGGATTCGACGCACGGCGAATTTCCCAAATACGAGAGCGATCAGCTCAAAATGTACGAAAGCATCGTCGGCGCGGTGCAAAGCAGAGCGCTTGCGTGCGGCGAGTTTGAGCATATAGTTCCGAACGGAACGGCGATACAGAACGCGCGCACGTCCTACGTTGGTGACAGACTGACGCGCGACGGCTTCCATCTCTCGCTCGACCTCGGCAGATATATCGCGTCGCTCACCTTCTTCTCAGAGCTCACGGGAATTTCGATCGAAAATATCGAATACGCCCCCGACGGCGTTGATCCCGATCTGCAAAAGATCGCCATAGAGGCGGCGACAAACGCGATCGCAGAGCCGTGGCAGGTGACAAATTCGGTCTACACCGAAGAGCCCGTGTTTGACGAAAGCCTTTACGAGCTTCTTGATCTCGAGATCACGCTTCTCGGCTATTGGAACTCGGCATCGGGTGCGACCTCGATCGACACTGTATCCTCGAACCATATAAATTTCGCGGCAAGCAGAAAGTTCTCGCCCGAGGATATCCCCGTCGGCAGTGTGATAGTCCTCGCTGACGGCTGGCGTTACCGCCCTGACGCGTGGAAGAGCGCAGGTCCGCAATCCTCGCGCCCCGACAACGTCACCGCAAAGCGTGTGGTCGTCACGGAGTCGTGGTGGGGTGAGTACATAAACCGCGCGTTCAACATATCCAAAGCCGACGGCTCCTCGCTCGAGGGAGTTACGCTTGACGAGATAAATCAGGCGTTCAAGATCTACGTACCGAAGGGTTGAAATATTCTGAAAATAATAAATTATCCTCAAAAAGCACCGCGAAAGCGGTGCTTTTTGGTTATAGGCGGAGGTGCATTTTGTGACCGTAACGACCTCGGACGACCACATGGCAAGCCTGCAAGTTTTCTTCGAAAACATTGTGGTCGCCCCTACAATCATAGATATATGCCGTTTATTTGCTCAACAGACAAAGGCATCTATCTCTGCCTTCACAATTAAAATGAAAAAGAAACACGCGGTGGGTTGTCCGTCCGCGTGTTTCTACATCGCTTTTGTATTAAATTACAAATCGGGGATGTCGCTTTGGTTTACAATATCCCAAATCACCTTAGGGAATATCGGTGTGATTTACGAATGCCCCCTACACCAACACCCGCAGGAAGTTCTTTTGATTTTCAAGTCGGCGCGTCCTGCGGACGATGAAGCCGACTTGAAAATAGGAAAAAACAAGGAGTATTGGGCACGCGCTACGCGTTCGTGCTCAAGACGACTATGTTTTTGACCGAATTCTTTTCTTTCAAGAAAAGAACAGAAAAAACTCACTTCAAGCTAACTAAACCAGCGTTATCTCGCGGGCATATCCGTGATAGCCGCCCGCGGTCGTGATCTGTATCGCGCCGCCGGGGAGCTTCTCTTCGAAATTGATATGCGTATGTCCCGTTACGATAGCCTTTATCTGCGGCTCGCTGTTAATATACTCTATCGCGCGCAGAGTCACCTCGTCGGGTGACTGCTGACGGTCTCTGTCGGACGGATATTTGTCCGTATACTCGCGCGGTGCGCCCATAAGGAAAGCGCACTTGTTGCCGTTCGCAAGTATCTGATCCGCCTGCGCTCTCGTAAAGAGCGGAATGTGAAGGCCAAGCACGATCGGATATCCGCGTGCCGCCTCGGCACGAAGCAGCTCGATCTGTCCTTCGGTCATAAGGTAATAGGAATCATCAAGCGTTACGAAGTTGACTCCGTCGATCACACGCGAGTAGAAATAGAGGTTGTTGGGCAGGTGGGGCGCGGAATATTTTATTCTCTCCCACTTGTATGCGTAATCCTCTTTAGCCTTGCCGACGAAATGGCAGAAATCGTGATTTCCCGCCGCGTATATGGTATCGGTCGAGAGAAGATATTTGTCCGCAAAAGCAAAATTGCTCTCTGTATGCGCGTCAAGCAGATCTCCCGTGTTGAGCATCGTAAGTCCGTTCTCCTTGGCATACGCGCAAGTCTGATGGAAATACTCCTCAGCGTTCGAAAAATACTTAAATCTTCCGCGCTCGTCGCCCTCGTCGTCAAGCGCGATATGTGAATCGGTAACGTGAAGCACCTTCACCTCGTGACCAAGTCCGATGTCTACCGTCGTCTTTAATATTTTAAGCTCGGGCATCAGTCAATTCTCCATTTCGTGTAAAGTATCGACGTGCGCAGATCGTCGCCGTAAGGCTGATAGTAAACTGTTACGAGCGATCCGTCGGCAAGCTCTGTCGTCGCAGGATAGCCGAGGTCGCCGTTGCGAGCGTCAGAGAGGATGAATTCCTCGCTGAAGGTGCGACAGCCGTCATAGCTGACTACCGCGCGAATGCCGAAGGGCGCACTTCTTCTGCCGTAGGTGACGAGTATCGAGCCGTCCTTGCGCAGAAGCAGGTGCGGAGGCGAGCCGATCTTGCCGAGGCTCCAAAGCTCGCTCCAGGTCTTTCCTCCGTCCTTGGACGAGGTGAAATATACTCCGAAATGATCGTATGCGGGATCGTCGTGCGCGCGGATCGCGACTATGATCTCACCGTCGGGAGTCTCAACGAGGTGAGGCTCGCAGAGATCCTTGTTTGCCGCGCCGTTCTTGCCGGGGAGCTTGGATACGTACTCCCAGCTCTCGCCGCCGTCAAAGCTCTCGTAAAGGAAGAGAGCCTCTCTGTCCTCTACAGGTGTCGTATCGGCAGAGTCGTCAAAATCATTGCTGTATCTGTTGGGAAGTCCGGGGAATTCGCGACCGACGTAGAGAAGTCTGCCGCTGACCGTCTTGACAGGTCCGTGTGGTGCGGAAACGACGGTCTTTATGGGGTCTCCCCAGGTCTTGCCGTAGTCGTTCGAAATTCTGATAAACGAACCCGCTCTGTCCTGCTCGGGAGTATAGGTCTTGTAAGCCTCAAGGAAGCCCTCAAGCAGCGGCTTGAACTCGTCCTCAGCGTCGCCTACTATCCAATTTCTCCATATACCTTGATATATTACTGCAGGGTGATTGAACCAGGAGACGATCATTCGTCCGTTGCCAAGATAAGTAAGTCCTGCATCTCTGTCGTCAAGCCAGGTGTCGTTGATGATGCTCGGCACGCTCCAGGTCTCGCCGCCGTCGGTCGACGTGAACATCAGATCCTTACCAAACGTGCAAACGTGAGACGAGCGGTGTCCCGAGCAAGCGGCGTAGAGCACGCCGTTCTCGTCCTGAGTCACGGTCGGCCACGCCTGATAGCGAAACGGTCCCTCGTTTACTCTGTATACAATTCCCTTTTTGATTATCTTCATAGTCTTTACCTCCTTTTCGGTAAGCTTGCTGATGCCATTTTAACATACGCACCGCCAAATGTCAATACGAAAACAAGATAATTTTATATAAATAATAAAGTAAAAAAACACTATGACTCTTGACATTTGCCAAAAGATGTGATATACTGTATTATCTATTAAAATGTGAAAGTATGTCAAAAACAGAAAGGACAGAAAACGATATGCAGGATAAATTTGAAACAAAGTATCCCTTTGTGGAAAATGAAAAGGAAGTCCTCGGCTTCTGGAAGGAAAACGATTGCTTCCAGAAACTCAAGGCAAAGAACGCAAACGGCCCGAAGTACCGCTTCATCGACGGTCCTATCACGGCTAACAACCCCATGGGTATACATCACACCTGGGGACGTACCCTCAAGGACACCTTCATCAAGTACAACGCTATGAAGGGTCGCGACACCCACTACCGCAACGGCTTTGACTCTCAGGGTCTTTGGGTCGAGGTAGAGGTCGAAAAGGAGCTTGGCTTTAAGACCAAGCACGATATCGAGGCTTACGGTCTTGATAAGTTTACCGAAAAGTGCATCGAGCGTGTAAAGAAGTTCTCGGGCGTTATCACTGAGCAGTCGATAAGACTCGGTCAGTGGATGGACTGGGATAACTCCTACTACACCTACACCGATGAAAATATTCAGGGCATCTGGACCTTCCTCAAGAAGTGCCACGAGGGCGGATGGATCCGTCAGGTCTATAAGCCTATGCCTTGGTGCTCGCGTTGCGGAACCTCGCTCTCCGAGCACGAAATGACAGGTTCTTATAAGGAGATCGAGCACGAGGCTGTATTCTTCAAGCTTCCCATCAAGGACACGAACGACTACATTCTCGTATGGACCACAACTCCCTGGACTCTCTCTGCTAACGTAGCTCTCGCGGTAAACCCCGAGATGACCTACGTAAGACTGCACGTTGCAGGTGAGGAGAACAACTACGTTACCTCGCTCAACTACTACAAACAGAAGTTCGAGAACAAAGAGGGCGTTGAGCTTCTCGCAACTATGAAGGGTACTGACCTCGCAGGACTTGAGTACGAGACTTGCTTCCCCGAGATCGACGAGCAGAACTTTGCTCACAAGATCGTCCTCTGGGACGAGGTTGCCGACGACGAGGGATGCGGAGTCGTTCACATCGCTCCCGGATGCGGTGCCGAGGACTTTGCTCTCGGTGAGTCTATCGGTCTTCCCAAGATCATCCCCGTTGACGAGTACGGTATTTTCTATAACGGCTTCTCCTTCCTCTCCGGACTTGATGCGCAGGATTGCCGTCAGCTCGTATTCGACGAGCTCAAGAAGAGAAATAAGCTCTTCTACACACATAAGTATAAGCACAGCTACCCTGTCTGCTGGAGATGTAAGAAGGAGATCATCTTCCGTCTCGGCAAGGAATGGGCTATCGCTGTTGACGAGCTTCGCCCCCGCCTTATCGCTAACGCAAATAAGGTTCGTTGGGAACCCGCATATCAGGGCAAGAGAATGCTCGACTGGCTTGAGAATATGTCCGACTGGAATATCTCGCGTAAGAGATTTTACGGTCTTCCCCTTCCCTTCTATCTCTGCGACTGCGGCGAGCTGACCGTCGTTGGCTCCAAGGACGAGCTCTACGAGCTTGCTGTCGACAAGTCCAAGGTAGACGCTATCCCCCATCTCCACCGTCCGTGGATCGACGACGTTCAGATCTGCTGCCCCAAGTGTAAAGCGGCAGTACAGAGAGTAACTCAGGTCGGCGACGTTTGGCTTGACGCGGGTATCGTTCCCTTCTCGACTCTCAAGTACCTTACCGATAAGGAATATTGGAAGCAGTACTTCCCTGCTGAGCACGTTCTCGAGATGAAGGAGCAGATCAGACTCTGGTTCTACTCTATGCTCTTTATGAGTACCGTTCTCGTTGACGAGCCTCCCTATGAGAGAGTAAGCACACACGGTATGGTAGTTTCCGAGGACGGAAGCCGCTTCTCCAAGACCGGATTTATGATCCGCTTCGACGAGGCTGCTGACATCATCGGTGCTGACGCATCGCGTTACATCTTTGCTTCCTCCTCGACCTCGACCGACGTACGCTTCGGCTTCAACCTCGGTGAAGAGGCAAGAAGAAAGCTCCTCGCTTTCTGGAACCTCGAGACATTCTTCGCAACCTACGCTGATATCGACGATACCAAGGTCGATCTCTCGAAGCTCGATCCCGCAAAGCTCTGCCCGATCGACCGCTGGTTGCTCATCCGCACAAATAAGTTCATCAAGGAGACCAACGTTTATATGGCGGATTACTCCACCCGTGACGTCGTTACCCTCTTTGAGAGCTTTGTAAACGATATCTCCAACTTCTACATCCGTGTAAACCGCGGCCGCTTCTGGTCGACCGAGAACAGCGAGGATAAGCAGAACGCATATGCAGTTCTCTTCTACGCTATCAAGGCGATCACAGGAATTATGGCTCCCATTATTCCCTTTATGACCGAGTACACCTGGCAGAAGTTCATCAAGAGATACTCTGACGAAGAGACTCTCTCGGTATTCCTCTCGGATTACCCCGAGGTAGATCCCGCGCTTGATATTTCCGACGACCGCATCCTTGCAGACGTTGAGTGCGCAAGAGAGATGATCTCTCTCGGCCTCAAGCTCCGTAACGAGAAGCAGATCAAGATCCGCCAGCCTCTCTCGACTATGTACGTAAGTGCTACCGAGCAGAACGCAAACGCGATCGAGACCTTTGGCTCTGTTATTATGAGCGAGATGAATATCAACGCGATCGAACAGCTTGCTGATACCTCTGCGCTTGAGTCCAACTTCCTCACCGTTAACTTCAAGGTTGCAGGACGCGTTCTCAAGAACCGCGCAAACGAGGTCAAGGCATTCCTCGGCGAGCTTGACGCGGCACGTCAGCAGGAGCTTTCGAACGCAGTCAAGGCAGGACAGAACGTTTCTCTTCCCGAGCTTGAGCTCGAGGTAGAGCCCGACGTATTTACGCTGAACTCCAAACCTCTTGACAACGTGGCTATCTACTCGAATAACGGCGAGTTCGTAGCACTTGATACCACCATCTCCGACGAGCTCGCAAGAGCAGGAATACTTCGTGATATCGTTCGTCAGTGTCAGGTATTCCGTAAGGCTGCAGGCTTTGACGTAAGCGACCGCATCTATATCGCGTTTGCGACCGAGTCCGAGCTTATCAAGAGCATTATCGCCGAAAAGCAGGCTCAGCTCGAGTCCGACCTTCTCGCGACATTCGAAGCTCCCGCAAATGTTGAGTACACAGGCACGATCGACCTCGACGGAACGGTCATCACCGTTTCGCTCCAGAGAAAGTGATCGTCAAATTTAAATTTAAAATCACCTATGACGCGGCGCGTCATAGGTGATTTTTGTTTTGGGTGCAGACGGATGTTCATTTTGTGACCGAGGTGACCTCGGGAGGATAATATCCTCCCCTACAATCCTGTTATTCATTTTTCATTATTCATCATTCGTTATTCATTTTTACATTTGTAGGGGAGGCTATTAGCCTCCCGAAAAAAGCAGGATGAATGATATGTTTTCGTATGCAACCAAAATAACAAAATCCCCCCAAAGCCTTCACAATAAAAAATAGAAACCCGTGGTAGCCTGCTGTCCGCGTGTTTCTTTAATTTTAGATTATAAAAGCCTTTGCTTTGGCTAAATGTCAAACGTGTATATTTTTTATCTTGTTCGTAGGGGCGACCTGCGGTCGCCCGCCTTGAAATAAAAGTTACTTTTGTAGTACAACGGGCGACCACAGGTCGCCCCTACCGGCATAGAGAGAAACCGTTGCTTTCGGTTACAGATCAAACAAAGATTTAGAGCTCACTCTTCACAATAAAAAAGAAACACGCGGTAGCGAGCTGTCCGCGTGTTTCTACATCGCATTTATATTAAATTACAGATCGGAGATGTCGCTTTGGCTTACAATAGCCCAAACTTCCTTAGGTAATATCGGTGCGAGCCACGTACAAACCCTACACAAACACCCACAGGAAGTTCTTTTGGTTCTTTTCTTTCAAGAAAAGAACAATAAATCCCTGCTCCAAGCTAACTCCTATACCAAGCTCGGCGCCCCTCGGTGCGCTTGTCGATAAGACCGATGTGAGAGAGGAGATTGAGGGCGGAATAAAGGTCTCTGCCGCGCAGACGGGTGTGTGGCTGATAGTCAGCAGCAGAGAATTCCTTGCCGATAAGCTCGGCAGGCAGAAATTCCACGTAATCCGCGACCTCGCGCAGTTCAACGAGCTCGACGAGCTTCGTAGGAAAGACCTCGTTGTCGTACTTGCCGCTCTTGCGGTAGCGTACCGCTTCGGAATAGCGATATTCCTCGACTTCGACGAGCGCGACAATGATAGAAAAGCGCGAGTGACCTATAAAATCGCGCAGATAGTAGAGCTTCGGGAGAATATCCTCAAGATGCGCCCTCTTCGGCGAGGAACGCACGTAGGATATCTCGCCGCTCTCGCGGTCGGCGCGGATTATCTTCCGCTTGACCACGAGCGGATGCACCACGGTCACGAAATTGTCGGTCTCGTTCAGATAATAACCGATCTTGTCGGTAAGCGGAGCAAATGACGCGCACTGTATCTCGTAGATGTGTCCGTCGCACAGCACGTCGGCAGTGTAGCGACCGACCTTGATCTCAAAGAAATTCTCGTTGTCGCAAAAGGTGCGCTTGAGCACCCGATGCAGCCGCTTTTCGTTGTATATGCCAATTCCCTCCTCGGCGGAGAGTCCTTTTACCGTATAGGACTCAGCCGCCGCAAGAGTGGCAAATCTTTCATAAAAATTAACGTCCGTCACGTCGCAATACCCGCAAACTGATTGGAATAGAGCTTGTGGTACTCGCCGCCAAGCGCGAGCAGCTCCTCGTGACTTCCCGCCTCGGCAACTCTGCCGTCCTTGATGACCACGATCTTGTCCGCATCACGAATGGTCGAGAGTCGGTGCGCGATTATGAGCGAGGTACGGTTCTCCATCAGCGCGACCATAGCCTGCTGAATGTGCATCTCGGTTCGCGTGTCAACGCTCGAGGTCGCCTCGTCGAGTATGAGTATCTTCGGATCGGCAAGCACCGCGCGTGCGATCGAGAGAAGCTGTCGCTGTCCCTGCGAGAGATTGCTTCCCGACTCGGCAAGCATCGTGTCATAGCCGTCGGGCAGACGCTCGATAAAGGTGTCCGCCTTTGCAAGCGCCGCCGCGGCGCGCATCTCTTCGTCGCTCGCCTCAAGTCTGCCGTACTTTATGTTTGCCCTGATGGTGTCCGAGAAAAGCACGGTGTCCTGCAAAACTATCGCAATAGAGCGGCGGAGCGTCTCCTTCGGTATCGTGGTAATGTCTCTGCCGTCGATCGTGATAACACCGCCGTCGACCTCGTAAAATCTCGTCAGCAGATTTACGACGGTAGTCTTTCCCGAACCGGTAGCACCGACGATCGCAATCTTCTGCCCCTTCTTGAGCCAGAGATCAAGTCCCTTGAGGACGGGCTCGCCCTCTTCATACGCAAAATCGATGTTCTCAAAGCGGATGTTGCCCTCGATCTCGCTCACGTGCACCTCTACCGTGCCCTCGTCGATCTCGTCCGCGCTGTCCATTATCTCAAATATTCGCTCCGCGCCCGCGAGAGCCGTGAGTATTGACGCGTATTGGTTTGCGATCTCGTTTACGGGACGGGTGAATTTCTTGGAGTACTGAAGCATCGAGTGGATGTCGCCAAGCATAAGCGAGGGAACGAGCGGATTGGGATTGAGTACGAAAAATCCGCCGAACGCCGCGATAAGAACGTATTGGAAGTTACCAAGGAAGTTCATACACGGGCCCATGATCGAGCCCCAGACGCGCGCGAGGATACTGCTCTTCTTGAGCTCACCACTCGTCACGCCAAAGTCCTCTATCGCCTTGCCCTCCTTACCGTACGCAACGACCGTTTTGTAGGAAGTGACCATCTCCTCGACCTGACCGTTGAGCGCACCGACGAGCTTCTGCCGCTTGACGAAATATTTACGCATAAACTTTGCAAGATTTGTGGATATCGCGATGGTCATAGGAATAGTGATGCAGGCGATGAGCGCCATTACCCAGCTATAATATACCATCATCGTGAACGCTCCGATGAGCGTGAGAATGCTCGATATGAGCGATGCTATCGACTGCGAGACCGCGTTTGAAACGTTCTCGACGTCGTTGGTCATTCTCGACATTATGTCGCCGTGCTTGTGCGTGTCTGTGTACTTGATCGGGAGCTTGGAGATTTTCTTGAACAGATCGTTACGCATCATATAAACGGTGTTCTGCGAAAGCTTTGCCGCGATTATTCCCTGCGCGAGTCCAAGTCCTGCGCTGATCAGGAACAGAACACCCATCGCTCCAAGGCAGAGGAACATCGTGTCAAGATCGACCGAAAGACTTCCGTCCTCGGCGACCTTGATGGTGTTGATCGCCGCGCCCTGAAGTGCAGGTCCTGCGAGGTCGGAGACCGTGACTATCGCCATAATGCAGACAAGTGCAATAACGAGCAGCTTGCTCTTTCCTATGTACTTAAGCAGTCTTCCAAGCGTCTGCAGAGTGTTCTTCGGCTTCTCTCTGTTCACTCTCGCACCCATAGGTCCGCCGCCACCACCGCCGGGGCGGCGCATATCCGGCATCTTTGCCTGAGGTGCTTTTCTCTGATCATTCATTTGCAGCTACCTCCTTCTCGTCCGCGCCCTTCATCTGCGAATTGTAGATATCGCGATAGGTCTCGCTGGTTCTCATAAGCTCGTCGTGCGATCCACAATCCTTGATGGTTCCGTTCTCGATGACCGCAATTCGATCTGCCTCCTTGACGCTGGCAATTCTCTGCGCGATCATAATGACCGTCGAGCCGCTCAGCTCTTCGCGAAGAGCTTTGCGCAATCTCGCCTCGGTAGCGAGGTCGAGTGCGGATGTCGCATCGTCAAGAATTATCATCTCGGGGCGACGGACGATAGCGCGCGCGATCGACATTCTCTGCTTCTGTCCGCCCGAGAGCGACGCGCCCTTCTCCGCTATGTAGTCGTCAAATCCGCCCGAGAAGCTGTTGACAAAGTCCTCAGCCTGCGCGATCCTTGCCGCCGCGCGTACCTCTTCGTCGGTCGCGTCGGGCTTTCCCCAACGGATATTCTCCGCGATAGTTCCCGAGAAGAGCTCGCTCTTCTGCATAACGTAGGATATGCTCGAGCGCAGAGCGGCGAGGTCGTATTCCTTTACGGGAATTCCGTTGACCAACACCTCTCCCTCGGTCGCGTCGTAGAAGCGGAGTATCATATTCACAAGCGAGGTCTTGCCCGATCCCGTAGCACCGATGATCGCGAAGGTCTCGCCCTTCTTTATGTCAATATTTATATCGTGAAGCACGGGGCGACCTGTTGCGGAGGGATACCTGAAGCTCACGTTACGGAAGGACACCGCGATCTCCTCAGACTCTCCGACCTTGTCTCCCGATATGATCACAGGGTCAGCGTCAAGCACCTCGTTTACACGCTTGACCGATGCCATAGCGCGAGATACCGAGGTAAAGAGCATAGTTACCATCATTATCGACATGATTACCTGCGTTACGTAGGTGACCGCCGCCATGATAGTTCCCGCGCTCATCTCGCTTCCCGCAACGTTTGCGATATCAAGACCGCCGATAAGTATTACCGCGATGATAGCCGCGTTCATTACCACCGTCAGCACGGGGTGCATTATCGCCATCATTTTCTGAACCTTCATATTGGTGTCGCGGAGCTCGCCGTTAGCCGTCTTGAAGCGTTCGAATTCGTGATCCTCGCGCACGTACGCCTTGACCACTCTCGCACCCGTCACGTTCTCCTGAACGACCGAGTTGACGCGGTCGAGCTTCTGCTGTATCTTGCTGAATATCGGCACTGCGCGAGTCAGCACAAAGGTGAGCATCAGTGCCATTATCGGCAGAGCGCAGAGCAGCACGAAGCCGAATTTAACGTCGAGCGTGCAGAGCATTACCGTGCCGCCGATAAAGAACATCGGCGAGCGCACGAGCATACGCAGAAGCATTTCGGTGAATTCTATTATCATCGTGACGTCGTTGGTCATTCGCGTTACGAGCGAGCCCGTGGTGAATTTGTCGGTCTGCTCGATCGAGAGCGACATTACCTTTTTGTATGCGTCACGGCGCAGATCGTCGCCAAGGCTCTGGGATGCCTTAGCCGCGGTGTAGGCGCAGAACACGCCGAAAAATCCGCCGACCAGCACCACAAGCAGCATAAGCACACCGAAGGTGATTATGACCTGCATAGAGCTGTATGTACCCTCGCCGTAAAGCAAGCGCATCACAGTCGAGCCGAGCTCGGACTCCGAGACGTCGCCCGCCGCGTTTATTCCGTAGTCTACGATGACCGTCATAAGCTTCGGCAGAAACAGATCTGCCATTACCTCGCCTATCATCAGCAAGGGCGAGATTATCGCAAGAAGCGCATATGGCTTCAGATATCGAAATACCGTTTTCATTCTTCCTCCTCATTCTTCTGCTCGGACAGCAGATTTTCGCGTATTTTTCCAAGCAGAGTCATCAGCGTCGCCCTCTCGTCCTCACTCAGTCCCTCGAGCGCCAGCGCGTCGGTCTGTCTTATCTTCTCAAGACCGTTCCGATCTATCTCTCTTCCCTTTTGCGTGAGCCTTGCGCGAAGCTCGCGCTTGTCCTCGGGGTTCTTAAATAGCTCGACTATCTCCTCGTCCTGCATCTTGCGCAGTATCACGCTGACCGTCGGCGGCCGCAGATGAGTCATCTCGACTATCTCGCGCTGACTTGCTCCGTCGCTCATCGCAAGAGCCGACAAAACCAGCCGCGCGCCGTGCTGTGACATTACTCCCTCTATGTTCGCGCCTCTCACCCTCGCACCCGTGAGCCTTGAGATCTCGTGGCAGAGCTTGACGGGATTACTGCCAAGCTCGCATCTGCGAGGCGGTGTCGGCATAGAAAAGCATTGTTTTTTTGCCATTTTTTCTTCCTTTCGCCAAAATTTTAAAAAATAGTTAGTTACCTAAGTAATTATATCTCAACGTTCCCTATTTGTCAATAGGTGCGCGCTATTTTGAGCGAGCGATCAAGGAATTATTTTTTTCTGTTTTGATTTTAAACCCACAATTGAAACATATTTCAACGGTTGCTTTTTCTCTTTTCGCAAATGCTAATATTGTATCCGAAAATTTTCGGCATACTCCCGTTCTTTATCAAATTCAATAAAGAGGAAAAATTATGAGAAGAAAATTCAAAAGATTTTGCACTCTGGCGCTCGCGCTTCTCCTGCTTGGTGCCCTGATCCCGTCAGGCAGAGAGAGGCTCTCAAGCATAGCCGCCTCGGTCAGCGACGCGTTCTCGCAGAGCTTTGACGCTGACGACTACAGAGAGGTCATGATCGAGCCCGACGTGCTCACGGGCAGCGGCTACGCAACGCTGACCAAGAATGAGCTCAAGTCTCTGCGCCTCTACCCCGGCGGCACACCATTCGGCGTGAAGTTTATGACCGAGGGCGTGCTCGTGGTCGGATTTTGCGACGTCGACACGAGCTCGGGACGCGTAAATCCCTCGAGCAACGCGGGGCTCTCGGTAGGCGACCGCATAATCTCGCTCAACGGCAAGAGGATCTCAGGATCAGCCGAGCTCTCGCAGATAGTCGAGAGCAGCGCGGGCAAGAGCATCTCGATCGTCTACCGCCGCGGCGGCAGCGAGCACACCGCAACACTGACTCCTGCCTATTCGGTCAGCGAGGGCTGTTATAAGACCGGCGCGTACGTCAAGGACAACGGCGCGGGCATCGGCACCGTGACCTATATCCTGCCAAACTCGCTTGAGTTCGGCGGACTCGGACACGGAATCTGCGAGGGCGACGGCGGTAAGCTCGTGCCTATCTCGCGAGGATCGGTTGTAAACGTCGGCATCGACGGAGTTGAAAAGGGCGAGTGCGGCAACCCCGGCGAGCTCCGCGGACACTTCAAGTCGGGCAAGAGCGGCTCGCTTTTGCAGAACACCGACTGCGGCGTGTTCGGCGTTCTCGCATCTCTCCCCGAAGGGCTCCCGAGCGAGCCGCTCTACCTTGGTCTGCGAGAGGACGTAAAGGAGGGGCGCGCGTATATCTGGTCAACGCTTGAAGGATGCGTACCGAGAAAATACGAGATCGAGATATCGAACATCGACCGAAGCGCCACCGCAGGCAAGTGCTTTACCGTCAAGATCACCGATAAGGATCTCATCGCAACGAGCGGCGGCATCGTTCAGGGAATGAGCGGCTCGCCGATAATCCAGAACGGCAAGCTCGTCGGAGCCGTCACGCACGTTATGATCAACGATCCCACATCCGGCTACGGAATATTCATCGAGAATATGCTCAATGCCGCGCAGAGTCAAGTAATGCCCAAAGTTGCTTAGAAAAAAGGCAATACCACTTTTTGAGTGGTATTGCCTTCTTAAATTATTTATAATTTTTCGGAGAAACGCCAAAGCGTTTCTTAAACTCCCGCGAAAAATGACAGGGCTCGGCATAGCCGCACATCTGCGCCGCCTCGGCGACACCCACCTCACCCGAGGATAAAAGCTGCTTTGCGTACTCCATTCTTAGCGATATCATATACTCCTTTGGACTTACTCCAAACTTTTTTTCAAATACTTTCCGCAAATAGACCTCGCTCACTCCGCAAAGCTGAGCAAGATGCGACACACTCAGATCATTATCGGTAAATCGAGCATCAAGTGCCGCTACTGCGGGCAAAATTTTTCGCTCTGTTTCCTTGCCAATATACTGCTCTGAATTCTCCTGCCCCCTGTGTATACTTTCATATAGCGCGACCATTGCCGCGGCGCTACGCGCAGGCGACTGTCGCATCCACTCGTCGCACGCAATCTTGAAACTCCTGCGCAGCTTATCCCTACCCTTGGGCTTTAAGCAAAACGGCTCGTCCTCGATATCTGCCTCAAAGTTGATGGCATGGCAGCCGCCCCTACGTACGTCTTTTACAAAATACGACGAGCCACGTGGCAGATAGAAAAGGCAACCGCCCTCGGTGCGCATAACTCTTCCGTCAGAGAAGAAATAATCCTTGACGGCATCATCGTCATTTATCACGAAGCCGTGATACGCTCTGTTCTTATGTGCGCTTTTTCCGCCACCTGCCGGTACGTATACTGCACCGCACACACAAAAAATAACGGTATCCTTCCATTTATCGATCATTTTCATCACCTCGGATATATTATATATTTTTGTTTCGATTTTGTCAAGTGTTTTCTTTTATTCATTTACTAATAAATCTTCATATGATATAATTAAGCAAAACCCAAAGGAGAGATTTCAGGTATGTATATGATCAAAAATGAAGATTACGAATATATCAGAAACAAATATCACGATACTTCGCGTCCGTTTGATCCTTTTAATAGATTTATCCGCCGCGACGACCTTTTTTCATCGGAAACGGGGATGGATCCCGATCAGATCCTTGCGCATATACCCGTGCAGGACGCCGAGCACGCGAGAGAGAGCCATCCCGTAAGAAAGGCATACGCGTTGTCATTTGTTTTGAAAAACACAAGAATTTCCTGCGATCCACGTGATATTTTCCCCGCGATCAATATGGTAGACAGACCGCTCCGAGAAGCTCTCATTGAAAAATGGAAAAAGGAGATCTTCACGAACTTTATCCCGGAGGTTGCTGCAAGGCGCGCTCAGCTTGAGAATGACGGCATCGTAACTATGTGGCTGGATTATGACCACAGTGTTCCTGTTTGGGATCGCATTTTCGAGGTGGGCTTTGAGGGACTTTTGCGCGAAAGCGAAGCTGCGCGTGCGAACAGAGAGCTTTCGCCTGAGCAGAATGATTTTTTTGAGGGTATCCGGATCACCTACGAAGGAGTGCTTACTTTTTTGGAGCGTCTCTCTGTACTCGCAAGCAATACCAAGGGTTCTGAAAAAATGGCGGCGGCGCTTAAAAACATCCGTCACCGTCCGCCGAGCACCTTTTATGAGGCGCTTCTTACCGTGTACCTTTATTTTATGATAAGCGAGCATATCGATTGTCTTCAGGTACGCTCTCTGTCGAATTTTGACAGACTGTTTTTGCCTTTTTATCAAAGTGATTTGACCAACGGCGTTAGCGAAGAAGAGATTCGGGCAGACCTTGCGTATTTTTTGATGCAATTTACCGCTATCGGCAATTATTGGAATCAACCGATCTTTCTCGGCGGAGAGAATGCTGACGGCTCTACGGTAATAAGTGAGCTTTCATATCTGTTTTTGGACGTCTATGACAAAATGAAGATCTATAATCCAAAGGTGCAGATAAAGGTGTCCGATAGCACACCCAAGTCTTTTTTGCTCCGCGCGCTTGATATGATACGTCACGGACACAACAGTATTGTATTTGTGTGCGACAACACGATGCGCAAAGAGTTGATGCTCGCGGGCGCGAGCGAGGATGAAGCGCGTCTTTGCAACGTGACAGGCTGCTACGAATATTCGCTTCGCGGCTCTTACGGCACGGGAATGAACTATTCAAACCTCTTAAAGCCCTTGGAATACACCTTGCACGAGGGGCGCGACGGAGTTACGGGAGTAATGGCAGGACTTCCTTGTCCGCCTGCTTCGGAGTATGAAAGCTTTGATGAATTCTATGCGGAATATAAGCGTCAGCTGAAGAATTTGATAGATATCACGACTGCAGTCAACAACTCGTACGATGAATATCTTTGCGAGATCAATCCTCTGTCCTTTCTCTCGGCAACCTTCCCAAGCTGTATCGAGCGCGCAAGAGATGCGATAGGCGGCGGTGCCGTTATGAACAACACCACGATGGCATTCGGTTTTATTGCCGATCTCGCCGATTCTCTTACAATGCTGCAAAAATATGTTTTCGAGCGCAAAGAACTTACACTCCCCGCATTTGTTGAGATGCTTGATCACAATTTTGAAGGAAATGAGAATTTCCGCGCAAAGCTGCGCGCAGACCGCGAAAAATACGGCAACAACAAAGAGCGTCCCGACGCCTTTGCAACCGATATCGTGAATTTTATCATTGAAACTATCGGAGACCGGCCGAACAGCGAAAAACGCGGAGGCAAATGGGGAGCCAGCTTCCACGTTGCGCGTATGAGCTACACACAGGGCAAGCTTACAGCTTCCTCACCAAACGGCAGACTTTACGGAGAAGAGCTTTCAAAAAATCTCTCGGCGTCTATGGGACAGAACCGCGAAGGAGCAACAGCAGCCATTCTTTCCGTCACGAAGATCGACGCTACAAAGATACGGTGCGACGCGCCGCTCGACCTCGGTCTGCTCCCATCGGCAGTCAAGGGAGAGGACGGTCTTGAGGCAATGTACGGTCTGCTTATGACCTTCTGCAGACGCGGCGGCCATGCGATCCATATCAATGTGTTTGATGCCGACACCCTCCGCGATGCACAAGCGCACCCCGAAAAATATCAGGACCTGCAGATAAGAGTCTGCGGTTGGAACGTGCTATGGAATAACATAAATAAAGAAGAGCAGGACGGATTCATCCGTCAAGCGGAGGCACTTATATGACCGCAACAATATTTGAAATCAAACGCTTTGCCGTCCACGACGGCGACGGGATACGAACTACGGTATTTTTCAAGGGATGTCCACTGCGTTGCGTGTGGTGCCATAATCCCGAAGGACTTTCGGCAAAGTATGAGGTTGGCTTTTATGAGCACAAATGCATAGGCTGCGGTGAATGCAAAAAAGATAATTTTGAGGTTTCGGACTGTCTTGGCAATGCGCGTGTAGAATACGGTAAGGAAATAAGCGTTTCCGAGATTTTGCCCCTGCTACTTGAAGATAAGGAATTCTACGATAATTCAGAAGGCGGTGTTACCCTTTCAGGTGGCGAATGTCTTATTCAAGCCGACTTCTGCGCTGAACTTTTGAAGGAATTAAAAAGGCTGGGCATCCATACCGCCGTGGATACCTGCGGTTTTGTATCAAGAAATGCTTTAGACAAGGTCATTCCATACACCGACGTATTTCTTTACGATGTCAAGGCATACGACGAGGATGTACATATCAGATGCACGGGGGTATCGAACAAACAAATACTTGAGAATTTGAAATCTTTGAATATGCTGGACAAGAAAATTGAAATTCGCATTCCATACGTTCCCGACTATAACGACGGTCAGATTGAGAAAATTGCTTGCTTTCTCGCCCCTCTCAAGAACATCACAAAAATACGTGTATTACCGTATCACAATTATGCGGGATCAAAATATGAAGCATTGAACCTTCCGGACGCACTTCCAAATAGATTGCCCACGGACGAAGAAATAAAAATAGCCGCAGAAAAGATAAAAGTTATCACAAATTTTGTTGTCATTTCTTGAAAATATGCTCGCGGCGGCGTAGTTCTAATAAAAATAATCCCTTATATAGCCTGCAAGGAGTTATATAAGGGATTATTCTCTTATTTGGGATGACAATTTTTATTCTTCAAAAATCACTCGATTTATGAAAATACTGTTATCGCTGCCGTATTTTGCGCACGCGTCCCAGCCGTGCGGATCGTTCTGCATCCACTCAGCCGCGTAGATATAGCCCTCGCTTTCGGAATATGACTGACAGCCGAAGTTCCCGAGCCGCGCGCCTCTCTCGGCGACCGCGATCTGCTCGGTCGAGCGGATGACGCACATTCTCTCGGGATCGAATTCGGCAATAAAGAGCGGTGCGCGGTGGCGGAAGATGTGGTCGTTCACACCCGCTCTACGCGTGTAGACGAGCCAGAGTTTGCCGCCGCCCGTCAGCCAATGCTGCTGGGTGTTGTAGTTACCTATATTCTCGCCGTCGTCAAAGCAGAGCTCGCGCGCGTCCTCGAAATGCAAGCCGTCAGAGCTTTTGGTAACAAATCCCGTCACGTCGTTGCGCAGGGTGAGGAAATATTCGTCCTTATGCTTTATTATCGACGGTTCGTCAAAGCCGCGCGGAACGTCAATGCTGAGCGCGTGCCCTATCTCGATCACGCGTATGCTCCCGCCGTCAAACGAGCAACGCATCACGGCGGCATCCGAGCAAGCGTCACCTCCTGTGCACTTTTCGTAGGAGCGGTAGTATATCGGGATAAGCAGCTCGCCCGACTCGGTCTCGAGTATCTGCGAGCATCCCGCGCCTGCCGAGAAGTATGCCGCCTCGTCGGGCATCACGACGCTCTTCCATTTCCCGAAATCCTCACGCTCCTCGTCGTACACCGCATACGCGGTGCTCCTCGGGCGAGGATCCTTTAATATTTTATTATCCGCGCCGTAGACTACGGTATGCCCCGTGAGAATGATCTTGCCGCTCTTTTTGTGGTAAAACGGAGTCGCGTCGCTCATCACAACACTGCTACCGTCGGCAAAATATCTGCGAGCGAGTCCTCGGCAAAGCTTGGGGGCTGAGTAGCTCTTACCGCCGTCACGTGTGATCACTATCTCAATTCCGCTAAAGACGTCGCAACCCGAAATATCAAGCTTCTGCATCGTGACGATTCCGAAGCCGCAGGGCATCATCAGCCCTCTCGCGTGCACGTAACAGCGATCCTTTTCGCATTCCCATCTTACAGATCTGTTTTCTATTCTCATTTTGATCCTCTCTTTCTGTACTCGCTCGGAGAAACTCCGACGCATCTTTTGAACACGTTTGCAAAATAGGTCGAGTCGCAAAATCCGACAGAGAGCGCGATCTCGGTCACGCTGAGTGACGAATAGCGCAAAAGCGTTTTCGCATCCTCTATCCTCAGCTCGCAAAGATACTCACGAAAGCTCTTGCCCGTGCTCCTCTTGAAGCTGTGGCTTATAGAAGAGCGACTGCAAGCGAATTCCTTGCATATATCCTCAAGCGTGATATTCTGCGTGTGATAGCGCTTTACGTAGCGCAGTATTTTGCCCATCATCCCCTCTTCGTGTGTCGCAACACCCTCGGTGCGCAGATACGCAAGCTCGAGCATACTGCAAAGCGGCTGCACCAGCGTGTCGATGTATTCCTTTGGCGGCATCTCTACCTTGAGACTTTGATATGCCTCACACAATCTCTCTTCGGGTATGTGGTAGGTCTGCGCCGTTCTTTTGATAAACGAGTCGGCATTCTCCGTGCGATATCCGCTGACCGAGATAAATCCGACCGTCTCGTGTCCGTTACTTATCGGGTATACGTACTCCGAAACACCCGCGAAGCACCTGCCGCAAAACGAGCCCTCGCGGCAACGCCCACGCACCTTGCTCTGCCGCTCGATACAGTGCTTTTGCGCGCGCTCGAAGGTCTTGATGTAAACACAATAGGGGTTGTCGTGAATATTGAAGGTGATAAGGTCGCTCAGACTTATCAGCGACTCGTTGCCGTATGGGTGAAGCGTGAGCGAGAGTCCGCACTCGCTCCGCAGATAAAGTATGTAATTTTTTATGTCTTTTGTGTCGTACATAGTCTCTCCTTGCACGTTTTTACATAAATACAGCGCATAATCTAAGGAATACAGACTGTTTTTGTGCTATCATTATACCATAAGCTTTAGGAGGTTTCAATATGAAATACGAAATTGATCTGAAAATAAATTCGAGCTACGACGTTATCGTGGTAGGCTCGGGTCCTGCGGGAGTAGCGGCGGCTATCAGCTCGGGAAGAAACGGAGCGAGCACTCTGCTTATCGAGAGCTGTGGCAGAGTGGGCGGCATCTCGACCTCGGGAATGATGAGTCATTTCACGGGCAGATGCGGAAATCCGCTCTACCGCGAGATACTGCAAAGATCCGCCGACAAGAACTATTTTGCGCCGGGCGAGGTTACGAAATACATTGACCCCGATATGCTCACGCTGACCTATATCGAGATGCTCGAGGAGGCGGGAGTAAAGACTCTGCTCTACACCACGTTCTGTGACGTTATGATGGATGGCGAGAAAGTCACGGGTATCATCTGTCACTCAAAGGACGGATTTTCTGCTTTTGGCGCGAAGATCGTAATCGACGCGAGCGGAGACGGCGACGTAGCTTACAAGAGCGGTGCGGAATATATCAAGGGACGCGAGAGCGACGGCAAGATGCAGCCCGCAACGCTGATGTTCAAGGTCGGCGGAGTTGATATGGAGCGCGCGGTATTCCCCGGCTCGTTTGAGACGCTCGTTCCCACCGAGCGCGGAGAGCTTCAGGCGCTCGCAAAAGAGATACTTCCCCACCCCGCAGGTCACGTTCTGCTCTACCGATCGACCATCCCCGGCATCGTAACCTGCAATATGACCAACGTAACCGATATCGACGGCACTTCTGCCGAGGATCTGACACGCGCGGAGACCGTATGCCGCAAGCAGATACCGCGCATAGTCAAATTTCTGCGTGAGTACGTCCCGGGATACGAGAACTGCTATATCATAGGCTCCGCATCGCTTATGGGAATTCGCGAGACAAGGCACTTCAAGGGAGTAAGCACCATAACCGAGCAGGAGATCTCTGCGGCAGCTCAGCACGAGGACGCGGTGGTGTTTGACGCACACTTCAATTTTGACGTTCACAACATCACGGGCGCAGGACTTGATAAGACGGGCTGTCAGAAAAACTTCAAGCAACAGAACGGCTACACCATTCCTTACGGCTGTCTCGTTCCCGAGAGGATAGACGGACTTCTGCTCTCGGGCAGAAATATCTCGGGTACGCATATGGCACACTCTAACTTCCGAGTAATGCCGATATGCATCGGCATCGGCGAGGCTTGCGGAGTCGCGGCGGCTCTCGCATCGAAAAGCGGCAGACAGCCGCGAGAGATAGATGCCGCAGAGATACGCGCGGTAATACTTAAAGAGATATGATTAGAATTCACGGTGATTTTATCGGCGGAAACATCCGCGTAAGTGAGATATACGGCGATAGAGTCTTGCTCCAAAACGAGCTTCGCGACACGGTCGGCGATTGGTTCTATTGGGCATTCTGCGTCGAGGGCGCAGAGGGGCGCGAGCTGCGCTTTGAGCTTGGACAAAACCGCATCGGATACTTTGGACCTGCAGTAAGCTATGACCTTTGCGAGTGGCATTGGCTCGGCAAGTGCGAGGGCAACTCATTCGTATACCACTTTGGCGAGAACGAAAGCCGCGTATATTTTGCGCATCATATGCTCTACCACCCCGCGCGCTTCTTCTCGCTCTGTCAGCGGCTCGGACTTCAGACAGACGAGCTCTGCAAGAGCCGCAAGGGGCGCAGCGTTCCCTGCCTCTATATCGGTGAGGGCAAGCGCAGTATTATCTTTTGCGCGCGCCACCACGCCTGCGAGTCAACGGGCAGCTACGTCATGGAGGGCATTATTGAAGAGCTGGCAAGCTCTCCTATCGAGAACGCGCGCTCTCTCTTCGTTCCGTTCGTAGATTTCGACGGAGTGGTCGACGGAGATCAGGGGAAAAGCCGCTATCCGCACGACCACAACCGCGACTACACGGACGAGCCGCTCTACCCCGAGGTGCGCGCCATCTGCGAATATCGTGAAAAGCACGGCTCCACACTCGGCTTTGATCTTCATTCCCCTTGGCACAAGGGCGGAGTCAACGACAAGATCTTTGTCGTGCGCAATATGTGCGAGAAGGCTCACAGATTTGACGAATTCTCGGCTCTGCTCGAGTCCGAGATCACCGAAAGCTCGATGAAATATTCGCACACCAACGATTTCCCACCGCTCACCGCCTGGAATCAGCCGAGTGCGAATTTTGCCTATACGACAAACTCTCGCCCCGATTGCCGCCTCGCCTTCTCGCTTGAGAGCGCGTATTTCGGCACCGAGGACGATCGCGTATCGGGCGCGAAGCTTGTCGAGCTCGGCAGATGCTTTGCAAGAGCGGTCAAAAAATACTTTTTGGAGGCAGAGATATGAGAACACTTGAATATAACGTGGATCTTTGCGTTGTCGGCGGTGGAATGTCGGGACTCTGCTGTGCGATAGCCGCGGCGCGACACGGCATAAAGGTCGCGCTCATCCAGGACAGAGCCGTGCTTGGCGGAAATGCGTCAAGCGAGATCAGAATGTGGATAGGCGGAGCGCACGGCAAGGATAACCGCGAGGGCGGCATCATCGAGGAGATCTTCCTTGAAAACTTTTATCAGAACCCCTCTCTCAAATATCCGATATGGGACAGCGTACTCTATGAGAAGGCAATACTCGAGGAAAATATCACTCTATTGCTCAACTCCTCTTGCCTTGATGCTACGATGGATAAAAACAGGATCGTCAGCGTAAAGGCGTGGCAGTCGAATGCGGAGACCTTTCACGTGGTACGCGCCAAATATTTTGCAGACTGCTCGGGCGATTCCATCCTCTGCCCGCTGACGAATGCCGAATATATGTACGGCAGAGAGGCAAAGGCGGAGTTTGGCGAGAGTATACCGCCCGACGTGGCAGACAAAAAGACTATGGGAATGAGCTGTCTGTTTCAGATCCGCGAGACCGATCACAAGGTCGAATTCACTCCGCCATCCTGGGCATATAAATACGAAACTGATGCCGATCTGCCCTACAAGGATCACAACAGGGGCAACAACTTCTGGTGGATAGAGATCGGCGGCGAATGGGATTGCATCCACGACACCGACAAATGCCGCGATGAGCTTCTGAAGATATGCTACGGCGTTTGGGATCATATGAAAAACCGTGGCGAGCACGACGTTGACAATTGGGAGCTTGAGTGGATAGGATTTTTGCCCGGCAAGCGCGAGAGCCGCAGATATATCGGAAAATATATAGTCACGCAGAACGACGTTGAGGCGGAGGGACGCTTTGACGACATAGTTGCCTACGCAGGCTGGACTATGGACGACCACTTTCCCGAGGGCTTTTACTACCGTGCAGGGCATCCGACGATCTATCATCCCGCACCACAGCCCTGGGGACTTCCTTTGCGCTGTATGATCTCGAAAAATATCGAAAATCTCGTATTTGCGGGCAGAAATATCAGCGTAACACACGCCGCGCTCTCTTCCTCGAGAGTTATGGCGACCTGCGCTATTCTTGGTCAGGCACTCGGTACGGCGGTGGCTCTTGCGACAGAGAGCGGCAAAAGCGTCGAGGACGTGGACATCGCAAAGCTACAACAGACTCTTATGGAGGACGACTGCTACATTCCGTGGCACCGCCGCGAGCTGCCTGCTCTTACGAAAAACGCATACTGCAGCGCAGAGATCGTGCGCAACGGGCTTGACCGCGGAGAAGAAAATCTCTGGATCGGCAAAGAGGGTGAGGGCATCGAATATATCTTTGACGGCGACGTTGACCTGCAGGAAATAAGATTGGTATTTGATAACGATATGAATAGAAAATATCACAATATGCCCTGCAATTATCCGCTGATCCAGGATAAATTCAAGCTTCCGCGCACGCTCATAAAGGAATATATACTCGAGGGCGAGGACTCGGAGGGCAACAGCTTTAACATTCACGTCACCGACTCGTATCAGCGATTCGTAAGACATAACGTCGGCAAAAAGGTCTGCCGCCTGCGCTTTATCCCCCTCTCCACCCACGGAGCAAAGGATTTCAGGCTTTTCTCATTTGAGGTACGCTGAGAGCCTTCATTTGTAACAAATTGTTAACACACTACTCTCTCGCTTTGTGATATAATTAAAAAAACGGAGGTGGCGGATATGACTGATCACGAATTGTTTTTATCAATAAACGAGCCTTTTGCAGCAGGTCTTTTTGAACTTGAGGGCGCGTCGCCCATGATCCGATTTGCCAACGCGCTCAAGCGTTTCTGGGAGAGCGCGGCTCTTCCGCCCTACGCGAGCGGCAGACTCTACCCGTCGGGCAGAAATATATTCACCTTTAGCGGAGAGTACGCAGTAAAGCCACACAACTCTAACGTCTTTGAGGTCAATTGGTCTCTGCTCTCGTCCAAGAGCGAGAGAGCCTGCGAGCTTATGCGCGCCGAGTACGACCTCGTCTTTAAATTCTACGGCAATCCGCACACGGTCGGAGGAATGGGCTGGACTCACTCCTTTCCGAACTACACAAGAATTCTTCGCGACGGGCTCTCGGGCTACGAAGCGAGGGTAAGCGCGCTCGAGGATGGCGACTTCAAGCAGAGTCTGCTGATACTGCTTGAGGGAATAAAGCTCTACCGCGCGCGCTGTCTTGAGCATCTGAGAGAGCAGAATGCGCCGAGCGAGCTTATCTCGGCTCTGCAGAGAATGCCCTACGAGACACCGAAGAGCTTTTACGAAGCGCTAATCTCGCTCAACTTCTGCTATTATCTCGACGGCTGTGACGACATCGGACCTATCGACCGCACGCTCCTGCCCTACTACAAGGGCGAGGACATCGACGAGCTGGTCGGACTCTTCCGTGAGTTTTTCAAAAACGTAGACGTAAACGACGGCTGGTCGGGCACACTCGGACCTGAGTACAACGAGCTGACGCGCGCCGCTATCCGCGCGATAAAGAACGGACGGCGACCTAATCTTCAGCTACTTGTCACAAAGGATATGCCCGATTGGGTATGGCAGGAATGCGCCGACACGCTCTCAAGCAGCTGCGGTCAGCCTGCGTTTTACAACTATGCGCTCTACACCGAGCGTCTGCGTCTGCTGATGCCCGACGTACCCGAGGAGGATATGCGCCGCATAGCCTTCGGCGGATGCACCGAGACTATGTTCGAGGGGCTCTCGAACGTCGGCTCGGACGATGCGGGCATAAACACCGCGCTCGTGCTCTCGGACTATATGCGCCGCGAGCTTGCGAGCCGCGATAGCTACGAGGACTTCTATCTTGGCTACGTGGAAGAGCTGAGGCGGGTTATTGCCGAGGTTGAGGATCTCGTCAACAAGTACCGCAAAACGCGTGCGCTCCACCGTCCCGCGCTCGTCAGGACGCTTCTCGTCGACGACTGCATCGACACGCGCACCGAGTTCAACCGCGGCGGCGCGAGATACGTCTACAGCGTCATCAATATCGCGGGCGTTATCAATGTCATCGACTCTCTCTCGGTCATCCGCGAGCTGATATATGAAAAGAAGCTCTACAGTCCGACCGAGTTTATCTCGCTTATGGACGCGCGCGACCCCGACTTTTTGCACGAGGCAAAGAAGTGCGCATCCTACGGCAACGACAACGACAGAGCCGATCTCATCGGTGAGAAGCTTATCTCGGATATCACCGCCGCGTTCGATCAGCGCGAATGCTTCCCGAGAGGAAAGTTCTATCCCGTTGCAAATCAGTTTACTACCTATGCCGACGCGGGCAGGAATATCCCTGCGACTCCCGACGGCAGAGGCGCGGGTGAACCGCTCTGCGATTCGCTCGGCGCGATACACAACAACGACCGCAAGGGCGCGACCGCGCTTCTCAATTCGGTCGCAAAGCTCGGAGTCCACAGAATAATCGGCACTCCGACCACCAACATCCGCATCTCCAAAAAGCAGCTTGCTCCCACGCTCCCCTCGCTCGTTAAGACCTTTTTCGAAGCAGGCGGAATGCAGCTTCAGGTCTCGTGTCTGTCGCGCGAGGAGATACTCGACGCGATGGCTCACCCCGAAAAGTACAGCTCGCTCGTGGTAAGGATCGGCGGCTTCAGTGAATATTTCACCCGCATCTCGCCCGACCTTCAGCAGACCGTGCTTGAGAGAACGGAGCACTGATATGTCGGGAACTCTATTTAATATTCAAAGATTTTGCACCGACGACGGACCGGGAATTCGCACGACGGTATTCTTCAAGGGCTGTAACCTGCGCTGCGCGTGGTGTCACAACCCCGAAAGTCAGTCGAGTGACGTGCAGTTGATGTTCTTTGCCGACAAGTGCATAGGTTGCGGCAAATGCAGTAAAAAATGCCCGAACGCGCTCGAGAGCTGTCAACTCTGCGGCAATTGCGCGCTCTATTGCCCCGAGGACGCAAGAGAGATATGCGGACGTGAGTACAGCGCTGACGAGGTGATGGACGAGATACTCAAGGACAGAGCCTATTACGAAGCCTCGGGCGGCGGCGTGACCTTCTCGGGCGGCGAATGTATACTGCAGATAGACTTTCTTTGCGAGCTGCTCAAGCTATGTAAAGAAAACGGCATCCACACCGCAGTCGACACCGCAGGATACGTGGAATACAGTCGATTTGAAAGAATTCTCCCCTATACCGACCTCTTTTTGTACGATCTCAAGTGCGCCGACGCAGACCTGCACAAAAAATACGTGGGAGTCGACAATACTCTCATAATTGAGAACCTCGGCAGGCTCTTTGATGCAAAAAAGGAGATATGGATACGCATACCCGTCATCCCCACGGTCAACGACACCGAGCAAGAGATGCTCGCGCTCAGGCAGATCATATCCTCTCGCGGCAGACCGTCGCGCATTGAGCTTCTTCCCTATCACGCGATGGGCGAGCACAAGTACGCCGCGCTTGGAAGAGAAAAAATGAGCTTTCCCGTGCCCGCGGACGAAAAAATGCAAATACTGAAGAATATTTTTTCATAACCAAAAAACCGCCGAGCGCTCGGCGGTTTTTTATTATAAACTTGTTGACAAGGATATAATAAAAGGCTATAATAAAATCAATAAGTAACACAAAGGAGCACGATGATGGATATTTTTACTACGATGATAACTCCGTACACAAAGAACGGAGCGGTCGACTACGAAACGGCTGAGAAATACGTGGATTGGTACTTTGCAAACGGACTTAGCGGCATCTTTGCCGTCTGCCAATCGAGCGAGATCTTTTTCCTCTCCTTAGAGGAGCGAGTCGAGCTCAACCGCCGAGTCTATGCGAGAGCCAAGCAGCTTGAGCGCGAGAGCGGCAAGCGTTTTTGCGTGGTATCCTCGGGACATATCGGAGATACGCTTGAAGAGCAGGCTCGCGAGCTGAATGCTATCTGGCGATCGGGCACCGACGCGCTGATACTGATAACCAACCGACTTGATATAAACAACGAGGGCGACGACGTATGGATAGAAAACTGCAAAAAGCTGATCGCAGCTCTCCCCGACGACGTAAAGCTCGGGCTTTACGAGTGCCCCTACCCCTACAAGCGACTCGTCAGCCCAAAGATCCTCGATTTTTGTCTTAGCACGGGCAAGTTCTACTATATGAAGGACACCTGCTGTGACGCGGCTTTGATCGCAGAGCGTTGCAGGCAGCTCAGCGGAAGTCAATTCAAGCTCCTCAACGCAAACTGTCAGACTCTTCTTGAGTCGATGAGAAGCGGCGGCGAGGGCTACTGCGGCATAATGTGCAATTTCCATCCGTGGCTCTATTCCTGGCTCGGTGAGAACTTTGAGAAGAGTCCGCGCGACGCCGAGCTTGTACAAGCGGTGCTCGGCACCTTCGGATTTACTGAGGGCGGACTTCCCTACCCGCTCTCTGCAAAATACCACATGTGCCTTTGCGGAATTCTTACCGAGAATATCGCGCGCAACCGAAAAAGCGAGGAGCTTAGCGACTACGCGAAGAGCTGTACCGAGCAGATGAAGCTCGCGACTGACAGACTTCAAAAGTATCTTGAAGAAAAGGAGAATAAAAATGAAAGGACATAGCACCTGGAGCTACTCGCCCTACCGTCCGTTTTTGTACGAGGTAGGCGACATATATATCTGCCGCGTCGTTCCAAGCGTCAACTCGATCCACCTCGAATGGTTGCCTGCAGATAGCGCAAACTACTCGGTCTTTTGCAGAGAGCGCGCGAGCGGTGAATTTATGCTTTGCGGCAGTACCGACGGAACTTGCTTTGATATAAGTGGGCTCAAGTCCGATACCGACTACGAATTTTTCGTCTCGGCAGACGAAAAAAAGAGCCGCGTGCGGCTTGCAAGATGCGGCGAGTCGGTAGGAAACGTGGTGAATTATCTCCATCCCGACGACACGTGCTACGCGTTCTCGGGCAGATATCTCTGCTCTCCCTCCTTCGTGCGCCATCCCGACGGCTATCTTTTAGCCTCGATGGATCTCTACGCGCACGCGCATCCGCAAAATCTGACGCTCATCTTCCGCTCGGACGATGACGGCGAGAGCTGGCACTACGTAAGCGAGCTGATGCCGTGCTTCTGGGGAAGGCTGTTTATCCACAAGGGCGAGCTCTATATGCTCTCCTGCTCGACCGAGTACGGCGATCTGCTTATCGGAAAGTCGAGCGACGGCGGCAAGACCTTCTCATCTCCCGTCTGCCTGCTCCGCGGTGCGAACGGCAAGAACGGCAGCTGCGGTGTTCATATATATCCGCAGAATATCCTCAGTTTTAGCGGACGGCTGTACAATACGCTTGAATGGGGCAGCTGGGCAAACAAACTCTACGGGCACGCGGCTATGGTAATGTCCTGCGACGAGAATGCCGATCTGCTCGATCCTGAGAGCTGGAGCTTCTCCGAGCCTGTGCCCTTCTCGCACTTCACCCCAGAGCTCGAGAGTCTGCCGCAGAACACGATGACCATTGAGGGAACGCTCACGGTCGATCCCGAGGGTAAACTTATAAACATTATGCGCTTTGGCAAATTCAACACGGCTCTCGTCTACGAGGTGAACACGACCGACCACGACGCGCCTCTCAAATTCGCGCGACTTATGGATTTTTCGGCGAACTACTCGAAGTTTATGATCAAGTACGACGAGTGCTCGGGCTATTACTACACGGTCGCTACGCGTGTCTATGACGAGAAGAAAACGAGCGCGCGCGACCTGCTCTCGCTGATGCGCTCGAAGGATCTGCGTGCTTGGGAGGTAGTCACCGATCTGTTTGATTACCGCGACCGCAACGACACCGCGCACGTTGGCTTTCAGTACGTGGATTTTGCGATCGAGGGAAACGACCTGCTCTTCCTCTGCCGCACCGCGCTCAACGGCGCAAACAGCTACCACGATTCGAATTATTCGACCTTCCACAGAATAAAAAATTTCCGCGATCTTTAAATCGGAGTGTTATGAAAATGGATAAAAAGCAAAAAACTTACGACGTTGCCGCTTACGTCTGGCCCGCATATACGGGTAACGAGCCTCGCACGAGAATATTCTGGCCCGAGGGCTACGGCGAGTGGCAGACGGTTAAAAACGCACATAAGAACAGCACAGAAAAGCCCGCCGGCTACGTCTGGGACAGAAAACCGCTGTGGGGATACGTCAACGAAGCAGATCCCAAGGTAATGGAAATGCAGATCGACTGTGCTTACGAGCACGGTGTGAACGTGTTTATATACGATTGGTATTGGTACGACGGCAGACCGTTTTTAGAAAACTGCCTTAACGACGGATACCTCAAAGCAAACAACAACGATCTCGTGAAGTTCTATATTATGTGGGCAAATCACGATGCCGACCATATGTGGAGCATCGAGACCTCGGACAGCGTCAAGGAGGTCATCTGGAGAGGCGACGTTTCCTTCGAAACCTTCAAGACTATCACAAGGCGCTGGATCGAAAAATATTTTTCGCATCCGTCCTATTACAAGATCGACGGCAAACCGGTCGTCTCGATCTACAGCATCACCAATTTTCTCAAGAGCTTCGGCGGCATCGAGGGTGCTCAGACCGCTATAGACTATTTAAGAAAAGAGGTCAGAGCGGCAGGCTTTACAGACGTACACATTCAGCTCGTCTACAACGCCTTTGAGGGCTTTGATTACGACGGTCGCTTTGGCGGCAGTGCGGGAAACGCGGGCAAGCTTCTCAAGATCGACAGCGTGACGCATTACAATATGGGAACGCGTCAGGACAGAAGCAAGGATTATACCGAGTTCACAAAGGATCACCAAAAGGGCTACGATATGATGGATGCGGCAGGTTGGCTTTACTTCCCGCAGGTGTCTCTCGGTTGGGATAACAACCCAAGATACCGCAGCTTTCAGCCATATATCGCAAAAAACAACACGCCCGAAAATATAAAAGCCGCCTTGGAGCAGGCGAAGGCGTATATCGACAGCCACGACCTGCCTGTGCCGCTCGTGACGATAAACAGTTGGAACGAGTGGACCGAAACCAGCTATCTTGAACCCGACAACGTCTACGGCTACGGATATCTTGAGGCAGTAAAGGAAGTATTTAAGGAAGAATAATAAAATACCTATGAAAAGCTTTGATATAAGAACGAAATTTGAAAGCAATACCGAATATTTATTTGCAGGAGAAGTTCTTTGCGTGGACCTCGCCGACACCGCGCACGTTGGCTTTTAGTACGTGGATTTTGCGATCGAGGGAAACGACCTGCTCTTCCTCTGCCGCACCGCGCTCAACGGCGCAAACAGCTACCACGATTCGAATTATTCGACCTTCCACAGAATAAAAAATTTCAGAGAAATATAACAACTGCTATCAGGAGAAAATCGCCATGCATACCATCATCTGCTTTGGAGAGATCCTTTTTGACGTATACCCGACCGATGCCTTTATCGGCGGCGCGCCACTTAACTTTGCCGCGCATCTCTCACGTTACGGCGAGAGCGCGATGATGCTCTCGGCACTGGGCGAGGACGAGCTTGGCGCAAAAGCACTCGGCTGGCTTGAGGAGAACAAAATAGACACCTCGCTTATCAAGTGCTCGGCTCTGCCCACGGGCAGATGCAACGTGACACTCGGTGAGAACGGTGTGCCGAGCTACGAGCTGCTCTGCGACGTTGCGTGGGATAAAATAAGCACCGAGCTCTGCTCGTGCCGCTTTGACGCGCTCTATTTCGGCACGCTCGCGCTCCGCTCGGAGCATAACCGCGCCACGCTTGAGAGGCTGATCGCAAATAACGACTTTGGTGAGATCTTCGTCGACGTCAACATCCGCAAGCCATTTTATTCTGCCGACTCGCTCGCTCTCGCGCTCTCAAACGCGACGATCCTGAAGATCAGTGACGAGGAACTACCCACCGTTGCGAGTCTTTTAGGTGTGAATTTCACCTATACCGAGGAATTCTGCGAGCATATATGCAAGAAATTTGATAACATCAAGCTGATCGTCCTCACGCTCGGCGCAAACGGCGCGCTCTGCTATGAGGCGAGCACGCGACGGCTCACGAAGACTGCCGCACACAAGGCAAAGGTGGCATCGACGGTCGGCGCGGGCGACTCCTTCTCGGCGGCTTTTTTGCATAAATATCTCGGCGGCTCCCCGATCGAGACCTGCCTTGACTATGCATCCCGCCTCGCCGCCTTAGTCGTCTCGCACTATGAGGCAGTGCCGGATTACTCTCCCGAAAAAATATAATTTTTTTTGCAAAAAGTGTAATATTTTGCTGATTTTGGCGAGTTAATAGATATAAGACAAAAATTCATCTACGGAGGACAACTATGATCTACAAAAGCACTAAAAAACAATATCTGCTCCTGTCAGTCTGCTACGGAGCTCCGATGGGAGTCCTATTCGGACTTATGTACGCGAGCCTTACCGTCGGAATTATCTCGGGGGCTGCGTGCGGACTTCTCTACGGACTTATGATGTTTCTTATATCGCGAGGACTTGAGAAGAAGTTCGACAAGAAGCGCGCAGAGATCGCGGGCGAGCGCAAAATAATCTGCGACGGCGCGGCAACTGTACACGGCAACGGCGGATGGCTCTTTTTGACCGAGTACGGACTTGAATTTTATCCGCACAAGGTCAATTTCTCAAGACAGGAGATGCTCATACCGATCTCCAATCTCGAATCGGTAAGGGTAAACGGCAGAAATCAGATACTTCTCGCCACAAAGGACTATGTCAACGCTATCGCCGTAGTCGTTACGCACAATAAGGAATGGCAAAAGCAGATCACCGACGCAATCGCGAATTCAAAAGTTGAGACTGTAAATAACTAAAGCAAAAACCGCGGACTGCCGTCCGCGGATTTTGCTTGTAGAAATAATCCAAATAAAAAAGAAACACGCGGTAGCATAGCTGTCCGCGTGTTTCTACATCGCTATTGAATTGAATAAACGATCGGGGATGTCGCTTTGGTTTACAATAGCCCAAACTATCGTAGGGAATATCGCTCCGAGTCACACACAAAACCTTAACCAACACCCACAGTCCAATGTCGTAACGGTTAAAAATGAACTTCCGTATGCAATCCAAACAAAAAATTTATATCAAACCTGTAGGGAACGACGTCCTCGGCGGTCCAATGTCGTAACGGTTAAAAATGAACTTCCGTCTGTCACCAATACAATAAAACTATATCAAAATCCGTAGGGGCGAACTGTGTTCGCCCGTTTGCACGCTGCCGTGGGGGGTGCGGTGATTGTTTATAAAACGGACCGTCGGGGACGCCGGTCCCTACCGGTTACGGTGAAC
>JAFTKL010000083.1 GCA_017453285.1 Clostridia bacterium
AAAAAGCAAAAGTTGTTGAATTTACTGTTTCTCGCTTTGATTATGATGGAAGTGGAAGACAAGAACACAGGAAACCAAAATTTTATTTGGTTGAAAAAGAAGAATATATAGTTTTAAATGTAATAGGTGTTGAAGTGGGCGAAACATATATTATTAGATTTTACCCAAATACCAAAATATGTGATGTAATTGAAAAAATTAGTTAAAAATTTGAAATAGCAAATTCCTTTTATAAGCAAAACTAAAAGAGTCGCACAGACCACTTATAGCTACAGTACAAAAGGATAAAAAAGCAATTGGAAGGATTGCACCACGAGTGATAGAGAAAGAAAAGCAGAAGGGAATTGCATATGAGGAACAAAAGAAATTTTAATAATCTATTCGATTCTATATGTATTACCTTATTATTACTTGTGTTAGTAGTGCTTTATCTGGTGGCGGTATGGTTTGGCGTGATCAATTCCAAAGAAGGTACAGATCTTGTTATCGCAATGATTGCTTTCACCATAATTTTGGGTATTGCGATAGCTATAACGATCACTTTGATGATCAAGAGGTGCTATGAGTATTGGATTATGTCAGATGACTCGATTATTAGCAAAAAATTATTTTCAAGAAAAGTAATAATAAAATTTTCAGAAATCGAAAGAGTAGAAAAAAAGATTGTGCCGGCACTTGTTCTGGGATTATATAAAAGCGAGGCATATGTCATATATTCCAAAAGCAAAAAGATTGTGATATTAACAGGAGGAAGGAAAAAGTTTTTTGATTTGGAGTTTGAATTGGATATATTCATTGATGAGCATTTTTAGATCATTAGAGCTTTTCTGCTTCGCTTTTTAGCTACCATCAAGTGTATGTTCTACAAACATAAATACAAGGGTGTCGCAGAGCGGCCCCCTTTTATTTTTGACACTCTTGACAAAAGCTTTATATATGTGTATAATGGTATCAAGGATATTGAATTAAACGCGCGCTATCCAAAATCGTCGGAGGAAAGAGAAATGAAGAGCTTTGTTACGCTACCTAAGAATGCCGCCTTTTCTACCTTTTTTACAGAAGAGAATATTGCGCTTATTGAGTCTTTCGGCGAGGTTGTATGGAACGATAGCGCGGATCATTTTACTCCCGAAGAGATAGCCTCGCGCATTGGCGAGAGCGACATTTACGTGACGGGGTGGGGCTCTCCGCGTCTTGACGCTTCGATCCTCGATGCCGCGCCCAATTTGCGCCTGCTCGTTCACCTTTGCGGCACGGTCGTTCCTTTCGTCAGCGACGCGATGTGGGAAAGAGGTGTGCGTGTCATTTCGGGCAACGATTTCTTTGCCGAGTCGGTTGCCGAGGGCACGATCGGCTATATGCTGACGGCTCTGCGTGACATTCCGATGTACAGCACGCGGCTCAAGCAGGAAAAACGCTGGAAAACGGCAGAGGACACCAACCGCGGACTCTTGGGAAAGACTGTCGGTATCGTCAGCTACGGCGCGATCGCGCGACATCTCGTGCGTATGCTTCAGCCTTTCCGCGTCAAGATCAAGGTTTATGACATAAAGCCGTTACCCGAGGACCACAAGGAGAAATACGGTCTTGAGCAGGCGAGCCTTGAGGAGATATTCTCAAGCTGTGACATCGTGACTCTTCACACGCCGCTCAACGATCAAACCTATCATCTTATCGGCGAGGAACAGCTCTCGCTTTTGCCCAAAGGGGCATTGTTTATCAACACCTCGCGCGGATCTGTCGTTGATCAGCCTGCGCTCGAGCGAGAGCTGAAAAAGGGAAGATTTCGCGCCCTGCTCGACGTTTACGAGCAAGAGCCGCCTCCACGTGAGAGCGAGCTGTATAGGCTTGATAACGTCATGCTGATGCCGCATATGGCAGGCCCGACGCGCGATCTGCGCAAGGATATTACAAGAGCATTGTTGATCGAGGCATCAGAATTTCTGAGCAACGGCGCGCCACTCGCTCACGAGATCAGCCGCGAAGCCGCAGAGATGATGTCAAGGAGTTGAGAATAAAGATCGAGATCACCTCGGTAAAAGTACGGTATTTAAATTTTAAATGCAGATATGCAGAAAGGATCAATATGAAAATTTGTTTTTCTACTCTCGGTTGTGCGGAGCGCGATCTTGACGGCGTTCTGGCACTTGCTAAAAAATATACTATGGATGCCATCGAGCTTCGCGGACTCGGCGGTGAGATGGATAACCGCAAGATAGCGGCGCTCTCGTGTGAGTGTCGTGAGGAGACAATAGAAAAGCTTCGCGAGAGAGGCGTATCGCCCTTAGTTTTGGGCACGTCCTGCAGCTTTCACGATCAGGCGAAGTACGCGTCCTTTATTGAGGAGGGCTATGCCGCAATAGATGTCGCGCAGAACTTTGGATTTCGTGGAATTCGCGTGTTCGGAAATAACGTCGTAGGAGACGAGGACGAATGCGTGCGCCGTGTAGGCGAGGGTGTTCGCACGCTCTGTGAATACGCGGCTGGCAAAGGAGTTGACGTGCTGCTTGAGACTCACGGTGACTTCAACACGCGCGAGCGACTCTTGGGAGTTTGCGAGATCTGTCGCGGATATGAAAATTTCGGAATTTTATGGGATATATGCCATACGCGCAAGACCTACGGATCGGATTGGCGCAAATTCGTTGAAGAATTCGGCACGCTTATCCGTCACGTGCACCTCAAGGACGTGGCGGCGGACAAGCTCGTTTTACCGGGAGAGGGAGAGCTTGCGATCGCGGATATGGTGAACTATCTTGAAGAGCGTGGCTACGACGGATATTTTTCTCTCGAGTGGGAGAGAAAATGGCACCCCGAGCTACCGCCGATCGAGGACGGACTCGACGCGCTTATGAAGATACTTGCAAAGTAAGACATTTTGGAGGTTAGTATGCAAAGAGAAAATCTATTTATGGTGAATATTGGCATTGATCAGGAGGACGCGCTGATAGACAGAGAAGAGCTGATACTGCGCCGCGAGAACCCGACTATCAGGGCTGACCGCGCGGCACTTGACGAAAAGCTCGGCAAGGCGATAATGAAAAACGCATTCGGTGCGGCGGGTGCTATGATGATTCTTTCCACACTATTTTTGATGGGAGGTCTTTGCTTTGGGCTTATGACTGCGGTGAATTACCTTCGCGACAAGATATTCTCGCCCCTCCTGCTCGGTGTCGCGGTAGGTGCGCTTATTCTTGGCGGAGTTTTCGCGCTGATCAGAAAGAAGCTTGATAAGAAGAATGAGGAGAATTCTCCCCTTGATGCATTTGATGACTCCTATGCGCGCATCAACGAGATCTCAAGAAGGGACCTCGGTGTGCCGGACGGCGTCAAGACGGTGCAGATCTTCGGATATTTCTATGATGAGAAGAATGTGCCGAGCGGAGCTTACGACGTAGACGAGGTCGGTGTGTTTGTCGAGACCGGCAAGCTCTGTTTGCACCACGCTGACGTGGTCATCGGTATTCCGCTCGAGAGCATCGAGGGAATAGTGAAGTGCGGAGAGACTGTGACCTTCAAGGATTGGATGTGCGACGAGGACGGTAACGAGGATGGCTATCTGCGGTACGGCATCGAGAAAAAGCAGATAGACGAATTCAACGACGAATACTCGATGCAGGGCTATTATTCGCTCCGCTTCTGCGTGGATGGCGAGCCTATGGAGTTGATAGTTCCGCTCTACAGCGCAGAGCCGCTTTTTGAGCTGCTCGGAATTGAAGCGACAGAAGAATAAATGCCGCTCGCGCTTTAAATGATGATCTTGAGGACAGAAAATGATAAAAACAGAAAAATATATAGTTGGTGAAGAGAAGAATGAAGTCTACCGCGCACTCTATGAGATGATACCGCAGAGCGACGCAAATCTGCATATGCGCCTCGCGGGAGGAGCTAACGACGTGTGCCGCGACGTATTCTTCCTGACGCACGAGGACGGACGCGGACTTTCGCGCATATGGATGGGCTACGGCAGGCAGGAGAGAGCGGTCTGCAATTGGGGCGCAGTATTTACGCTTGAAGAATGCAGAGGTCGCGGCTATTGCGGCAGAACGCTTGATTATAGCTTTGAGTATATAGATTCTATGCAGACTCCGCCCCCCGCGCTCTTCTGCACGGCGGCAGGAATGGCAGTAGTCTACGGAAAATACGGCTTTGTGCCTGCGCTTAAGGGCGCGACCTACGGACCGATGTACCGCCCGTGCGGCGACAGTCCGAAGAGCTTTGCGGAGTTTTGCGAGAGCTACTACACAAATAGTGACGAGCTTCACGCGATCGATGCTCACTTCGGCTGGCGAAATGAGATAGACTGCCTGCTTAAGTTTGCGCTTTTGGATGCTGGCGAGCAGTTCGGCATCTGCGGAGTCGACTCGCTCAGCGAGCTTCTCAGACTCGAGCCGCACCGCGCAAAGATAGTTCTGAGCGGAGACGACAAGTGTGTCGGGTGGAGCGTTGACGGAGTTTTTCAGCTTCACCCGAAGTACCGCGGCATCGAGATCATATGATGCGATGGAAATTAGGTACTTGACACACCCAAGTTAAAGTGCTATAATAAAAATCGGGCAGAGCCCAAATAAAATTACGGAGAGATAAAAATGGAAAAAATAAAGGTTGCCGTCGTTGGTACGGGAAGTATCTGCAGAAGCGCGCATATGCCCGCTTATATGAAGAGAGATGACGTTGAGGTCATAGCCTGCGCGGATATTGATCTCGAGAAAGCAAAGAAATTTGCCGAGGATTTCAAGATCCCTGCCGCATATTCCTCTGTTGAAGAATTGCTTGCAAATTGCAAGCCCGATTACGTTGATGTTTGCACTTGGCCTGCGGCCCACGCGCCTGTTTCGATCGCCGCGGCAAACGCAGGATGCCACGTAATGTGCGAAAAGCCGATATGCCACAATCTTGAGGATGCTATCGCGCTTCGCGATGCTATCAAGAAGAACGGCGTTAAGTTTATGCTTGCAGTTCCGCTTCGCTACGAAAAGAGAGCTGTGCACGCCAGAAAGCTGGTTGACGAGGGCGTGCTTGGCGACGTTTACTACGGAAAGACCGCATACGTGCGCCAGAGAGGAATTCCGGGCGGATGGTTCTCCTGCACTAAATATGCAGGCGGCGGCCCTATCATCGATATCGGCGTACATAGAATTGACCTCGCGTGGTATATGATGGGATGCCCCAAGCCCGTTTCGGTAACTGCGTCGGCTGTATATAAAATAGGCGACTACCGCGAGCAGCCCAAGGTAGATCCCGTGACCGGAGAGGTCTCGGCAACTAATAGCTGGGGCGGCGCATTAGTTGAGGACTATAAGTTTGACGTTGAAGACTCCGCAAGCGGCGTGTTCCGCTTTGAGAATGGCGCACAGCTCATCTTCGAGACCGCCTGGTCGTTCAACGGACCGATAAACAATTCCACGCAGATCGCGGGCGAGAAGGCGGGAATTACGCTTGAGCCCTTCAAACTTTACCGCGCTGATGGCGAGAAGCTGATCGAAGAGAATATCGAGGGCAACTTCGCAGGTAACTATTTCGAAAACGAGATAGATCACTTTATCGACTGCATAAGAAACGACAAGACTCCTTCTTCCGACATCGATCAGGCAGTTCAGCTTCAGGCGATGCTGATGGGAATTTACGAGTCCTCGAAGGCAGGAAAAGAGATAATATTTGAATATTAAGATATCAAATAACTTCAAAAAGCAGGTCAGCCGACCTGCTTTTTGAGTTTCAAGTATCTTGACAGCGAGAGTGCTGTGTGTTATAATAAACTCATAGGACTTTACAACCTGATCTGGAATACGGGGGAAAATAAAATGGAAAAAATACTTACGGCTTTTTGCTATACCGACGTACACAATATGCAGGCGATGCTCGATTACCCGACCACCGTCAGAAGCTCGCTCGTGCAGGCGGCAGATCTTTCAGTGGCAGAGTTCGGACTTGCCGATCTTGCGATAATGGGCGGAGACAACGTCTCGGATTATCCTCATTGGAATAAATCCTGCGCGCTTCCCAAAAAGAACTTCCTTGATATCAAGGAGAAAATGCACGCGTGCGTCGCAAAGACCACGCTGGACGGCAAGGTGCTCTACGTTGCGGGTAACAACGATATGATACTCGGTGATATCGCGACCGAGGAGAACGAGCCCTATAACACGACGGATTTCTACGACGTGATGGATGCCGCATTCGGCGAGCTTGACGACTCGGAGAAGCTCATACTCACATCAAAGGAGAAGCCGAACGAGCTTTATTGGGGTGCTTTTCACTATACCGTCAAAGGTATCGACTTTATCGGCATCAACATAGATCCAGACTCTGCCTTTAACTCCCACGAGGGCGGCTACACCGATGAAACGTTGATATGGGTAAAGAATAAGCTCGACGAGATCGACCCCGAGGGCAACAAGTGCGTATTCCTCGTAGGACATCTTTCTGCGGCATACTATTTCCTTAACGGAAAGCTCTGCGAGACGATGCACAGACGAAGCTGTGAGCTTTTCTACAATATCTTCAAGGGACACAAGAACGCGTTCTATCTCTACGGTCACGTGCACGGTGAGGACTCCTGCTACACCGAGTATTCCTCGGGCGCGGTACTTCACCTCGATGAAAACAACAAGCCGCTTGACAGCAACCTGCGTGCTGAGGACTCGAAGGGCAAGGACTACGAATTCACGCTCGTTCATATGGGCGGTCTGCGTCCTTTCGGACCAAAGTATTTTGAGAAGGACGGACTCGTAGGATATGGCGGCACGAGCGAGGAGAAGTATTATTTTATGACCGCGACTCCGACGCTTGCGCAGTATCTGGTGTTTGAGGTATATACCGACCGCGTGGTATTCCATATCAGAAACACCGGCACGCGTGAGAATTATCACAGAGACGATAAGCTTGCGGAGTATGTGGTCTACCTGCAATAATCAGACTAGAAGGAGAAAACGATGAGTAAAAGGGCATTGATCATACTGCTTTGCCTTGCGATGCTTCTGCCGACGATGCTTTTTTCGTGTAAAGACACGGGAGAAGAGAACAGCGAGACGGTTGGAAGTGAAAGTGAGAGTGAGAGCGAAAGCAAGCAGACCGAAAAGGAGACCGAGATGAACTACGAAGGATTCGTTATAACAAAAGCTAATAAGGATAAATTAAATATAGTTTGCACCGCGGACAAGCAGAGCAAGACTTATCAGGCTGCCGAGGATCTTCGCACGCATCTCAAAAAGATAAGCGGATGGACGTTCCCGATCGTTGAGGACGTAGTTGACTCGCCTGATATGTTCTATATCGTCGTAGGTGCAAATGAGACCACGGAGAGACTTGGCTACGAGTGCGAGAGTGGCTATCCCGGCAAAGAGAGCGTGACGGTATCTCAGCGCGACAGCTTTGTCGTCCTTATGGGCAACGATGACGGAGAGTACAACGGAACGCAGTTCGCGGTAAATCTTTTCCTTGAGAAGCTCGGTTGCGGTTGGTTTGCCGAGGGCTCACTCTGGACGGTGATACCGAAGCTCGATGTGCTTGATCTCAACATCGGAGAAGTGTATAATAACTTCACTCCTCGCTTCTCGTCAAGAACTACGCGAGTGCTGAGTGCTACGCCAAACCTCGCGCACAGATGGTATCAGGGTGGCGACCGCACGCTGACGGGACATTGGCTCTATCAGGTAGTGCCCGCGTCCGAGTACGCAGAGCACCCTGAGTGGTACGGGCTCAGCAACGGCACGCGCGATCCTGCGGGAAAGACCTATTGGCAGTTCTGCTATTCGAATAAGGAATTTGCCGACAGAATAGCCGAGGAGGCGATCAAAAAGTTTAACTCGAGCCCCTCGCTTATCTCGCTGACAATATCCGCGAACGACGGATGGGATGAGAATTGGTGCGAGTGCGAGAATTGCAAGGCTCTCGGCAACGCGAGCGACTCGATGGTTCATTTTGCTAACAACGTGGCAGAGAAGGTGTTCGCTGCACATCCTGACAGAAGATTGCAGATATACAGCTATCACTATACCTTCACACCGCCCGTCAACAGTGTAAAGCTTCACGAGATGGTCGAGCTGATGCTCTGCCGCGAGACCAATATGTACAAGCCGCTTGACGAGGACTTTATGATGCCCGCAGGCAGAGACCCCGTGTCGCATATAGAATTCACGCAGTCCTGGAGACAGAACGCGCTTGAATATATTGAAAAGACTCAGCCTACCCACCTCTCGATCTGGGATTGGTACTGCATCTCGGCAGAGGATGAGGGCTGGAGAAACGCTCCGTGGGTGCAGGGCGAGGTGGCTATACGTAACCAAAAGCTCTACGAGGAGCTCGGTGCGGAGTACGTTTATTACGACCACGGACCGACAGACGGATATAACGAGCCGAATACACAGGATACCTATGCTTTGCGTTGGCCGCTTTGGTACGTTGCGGCAAAGGCGGCATTCGACGGCTCGCTTGATGAGAAGGAGATACTCGGTGACGCGTGCGACAAGCTCTACGGAGCGGCAAGCGAGATGATGCTTGAGTATTATCTTATGCTTTCGGATATCAGTAAGGAGTGCGACGCGTACAGCAATACCTGGATTCCCGCAAAGGTATCCGAGGTCTACCCGATCGAAAAGAAGAGAGAGATCAGAGCTCTCGCCAAGGAGATACGCGAGAAGGCGAAGACCGAATGCACTACCGCCGAGCAAAATAGAATAGAGTCTCAGCTTAAGTATTGGCTTTAATAAGATAAAAGTGGGATGCAAGGCATCCCACTTTTTAAAAAAAAATAAAAAATTTTTGAAAAAGTGAAATATTTTGCAAAAAACGTTGAGTTAATAGATGTACGGCGATAAGCCGTGCGGAAAGGAAGGTCTAAAAGATGAGACAGATCAGAATAATTGCCGTTATTTTATGCATATCGATGCTTTTGCCGCTCGTGTTTGCGTCCTGCAAGGCGAAGGATCCCGAGACGGCAGAAGAGCTTATACAG
>JAFTKL010000084.1 GCA_017453285.1 Clostridia bacterium
GAGCTCAAGATCGACGCTGAGAAGGCTCAGACCTGGATCAAGAACGGCGCACAGCCCATTGACACCGTTCGCGCACTCCTTAAGAAGTCTAACATCATCGACTAATTCGCAATAGGTGGACTCTGATGACAGATTTGAAGCAAACCTTATGCGATATTGCGAGAGCCATTGTTGACTCCCCCGATGAGGTTGCCGTTTGCGAAAGCGTTGATGGCAAAAGAGTCAATTTGATTTTGAGCGTTGCCGAGGACGATATGGGTATGGTCATCGGTAAGCACGGAAAGATTGCAAAGGCTATCCGCACAGTTATGAGAGCGGCGGCTAATGCTGACGGCAGAGACGTCAACGTTGAGATCAAGTAATTTGTGATCTTCCCGCAAAAAGATGAACCGCCGCTATGCGAGCGGTTCTCTTTTGTTTTGAGGTGAATTATGAATGTAAGTGAGATAGATAATATTAAAAAAAATATCTGCACCGAGCTCTGCGTACACCTTACTGAGCTTGATTTTGCGACCGACGGTTATCTTAGCAGCTTTGAACGCGAAGATTTCTTCTCTTTTAGCAACTCGGAGGCGCGCGAGAAGCTCTACAAGCAAAGCTATTATCTTTTTATGGGCGAGGTCGCGCGAATTCTTGAGCACGTCGAGCCTGCTGTCGAAAGACTTTCACAGCTTCTCGTAGAGGCGGACGAAGCGGTCGAGCTTGATATGATAGCGCTGATTGGTGCGAAGCTTGAAGCCTATCGCAGCTTTGAGGAGAGATTGAAGAGCTTTTCCGAAAGCACGCAAGCGGCATTAGCCAAGGAGACAATCTCACCTTCGTTGCTCGTTGGCGAGGCGAGAAAACTGAAAATTGCAATAGCAGAGTTTGAAAAAAAGCTCAAGGACGCATAGATCTGTGATGGTCTATGCGTTTTTTTAACAGTGATACGTACAATTTTTCAGTCAGTCGCGTCATTCTTCTCGAATTAAGCTCGTCCTCAAATCTTTTCTTCGCGCCTCGCGATAGTTTTTTATAAAGGTTTTCGTCTTCAAGTAAAAGGATCTTTTTTGCAAGCTCCTCTTCATTTCCTTGTGGATAAAGAAATCCGTTCACGCCGTCGTGCACCATATACGGATTCCCCCCGTAATCGCTCGCTATCGCAGGAATCCCGAGGCTCATTCCTTCGGATAGCGCAAGAGAAGAGGTCTCGGTGCCGACAGAGCAATTGACATTGACATCAAAAAGGCTCATATATTCGGCTATATTATCGCAAAAACCCGTGAATATAACTCTATGTGCGATACCGATCTGTCTTGACAATCGCTCAAGTGCGTGTCTCTCACTTCCCTCACCCACTATCAAAAATCTGTAGTCGCCGTCTCTCTTGCAGATCAGCTTGGCGGCGCGCAGAAAAGTCTCGTGATCTTTGCATTTTTCAAGCCTTGCGCATATCCCAACAACGCGTGCACCGCTCGGTATGCCGAGATGCTTGCGCGTGGCTTTGATATCATTCTCGCTCGCTCTGTAGAGAGGTCGCGCGCCGTTTATTATCACCGAGATGCGCTCACGCTCAACACCCATACGCACAAGATCGTGCGCGACTATATGCGCGACGGCGATAATTCTGTCGGTGAAAATTCGTGACGCTGATCTTACAGCGGCACGTACAACACGATTATCGTAAAACTTACCAATCGGAAATGACGAGTGGCGCGTTTGTATCACAACAGGAACTCCTGCGAGCCGTCCCGCGATACGTGCACTTAGGCAGGCATGCGAGTTGAGGATCTGCGGTCGGACGTGCCTGAGCTTTCTATATAGCTTAGGAATCGCAAAGATATCAAGTGAGCGGTCTCCACAGCCGTCGATCTCGATATATTTCACCCCGAGCGCGTCGAGATGTGGGCAGAGCTTGCTTGCTTTCGGCAGTATGACGATCTCGTCAAAGCGCGCTCTGTCGCTTTCCTCAAGCCTCGCGAGCAAAAGCCTGCCCGCGCCGCCTATATTCGTGTCACTTATCGCTTCAAGAACTCTTATCATATTCCAACCTCTCTTTTTTGATAATCTTCCCATAAAATCAAAAAAAGATACGCTCCCGGGTGAGAGCGTATCAAAAAACCAGAATATAAAATTACTTTCTCTTGAGCTTTCCTATAACTCTGCCGCAACAGACTGCCTCGGCGTAGTCGCGAAGCAGGATGTCGCCGTATTCCTCGTTGAGCGAGATAAGACGGTCACCGCCGAATTTCTTGAAATATCCGTTACCATCCAGCACGAAAATTCCAAGCTCGCCGATCTCGACGCTGTCGGTATCCTCAACGAGAACAATGTCACCGTCGTGGTACTTTGGCTCCATACTGTTACCGCTGATTCGAAGTGCGAAGTCGGTAGAAGAAGTCTTTTCGTTGCTCGGGATGCTGATCTCCTCTGCGATGCTATCGTCAAGATATACACCGGGACCTGCGGATACCGGCAGATCGTACAGAAGCACGGTCATTCTGCCAAACTCCGAGGATGCGGTCTTGGTCGTGTCGATCGCGGGGGTAGGCAGTATCTTTGCGGTACGAACGGGAGCGGTGCTCTGCTTCTTCTCTCTTGCCACGCTCGTGACCTTTGCGGCAGGCTCGGAGAACATTCCGACGCGGTCAAGCTCCTTCTGTGCGACGAGCGAGAGAAGCTCTTTTCCGTGGTTGTCGAGCTGACGGTAGTCCTCGATGAAGGCTATCTCGTCTGCGCTGAGCGTGTAATTATTCGTGTTCTCGGGAGTACCGCTGACGATATAATCAAGCGAGCAACCGAGAGCCTCGGCTATAAGCACCATATTGGAAAGCTTGGGCGAGTCGCTTATTCCCGCAAGTATCTTACTGAGCGTTCCGAGCGGAATACCCGTAAGCTCCGAGAGCTTGTCGTTAGTTATCTTTTTTTCGCTTTTCAGCTTTTTAATTCGGCTTATGTAGTCCATAGCGACCTCCCTTTCCGTTTCTGGAATAATTATAGCACATTTTCTTTCTTTTGTAAAGAGGTTTTTGAAAATATTTTTCCAAATTCGAATAATATTTTTTGCCATTCATTTTTCACCTTGTTTTTGTATCCGC
>JAFTKL010000085.1 GCA_017453285.1 Clostridia bacterium
AGAGTCGAGCTTACTACGGTATGACGCCAGAGAGTCATAATGCTGTTGAGCTGCTGCGAGAAGATGTAGCTGTAGTCAAACTTTATGTTCGCGATTATGATATCGAAAAGTGCGACCGAGTTCGTAACAGTTCCCTCGGAGTCGTCCGTACCGAAGAACTTAGGCTTGATGATACGGTTAAAGTAGTATCCGCGCACGCCCGTGTAAGACTCCTCGCAAGCGAGCTGCAGGAATGCCGACACTGCCGCGCCCTTTGTGGGAATGGGGCTCTCGCTATGGTCGAGGACGAACATTATAGTAAAGAAGTCCTGCGCGGTAGTAGCGTACTGCTCCTGCTCCATATCAAACTTGGGCATCGGGAGAAGTCCGTACTTATCCTCCATCTCTCGAATAGCCATATTATTCTCTCTGTTGGCATACATTCTTTCCATATAGAACATAGCCTTACCCGCCGCAAAATGCTTTGCATTCCAGCTATCAACAGTTCCCTTTCCGGGCTCGATAAGATTTCTGTACATAACGAGTGCTCTTTCGAGCTTCTCGTTACCCACTATGTTAAAGGAATGCGTTCCGTCGGGATTTTCAATTACCGTGCTGATATCCCACGCATACGTGATACAGTCTCTCGGGCAAGGCAAAGAGTTTGATGCCATAAGAGCGTAGGTGTCGTCATCCTGCCTGCCGGGTGTGCCGTTACTGTCCGCATAAAATACAGACGTCCATCTGTAGAGCTCATCGTAGGTCCAAAGTCCTTCGAGTGCCAGAGTCTGTATATTCTCAGGGTCTCCGGGCTCCTTGTGCTTGTCGTACAAGGTCTTGTTGTGCCATATTACCATCGCCGCGTCGAACATCGAGAGATTGATATCTCCCGAAACGTAATGAAGTCTGCCGTTAAAGCAGGTGTTCTCGACCATAGTTCTGTTCCAGCAAGGCAAAGAAAAATCAAAATACGGGAAGAGCTCCTTATCCATAAGGTTAAGGGTGTAATCTCTGATCGCGGCACTTACGCTCGGTCCGCCGAAGTTTGCCGAAATATCGTAGTAATGCAGACTGTTGTCAATATCGTCCGAGATAAGAGAGTGAAAGCGTTCAACGTATCCGTAATAATCGCTTCCGTTGTCCGGGACCCATTCAAACTGAAGATCAATGTTGAGCGACTCGGTGACCGCGACGTTTCTCATCGCAATAGCCTCGTCAAGCTCGTCCTCGGGCGATTTCTTATACCACTCTCTCGAGTTTGCGAAATAGTCACGAACAAGCACCGTTACCTGCTCGCCTTCAAAATCAAGAGTGTCGTACTCATTTGCAGTTGTAAAAGATGGCTCGCCGTATACATTCGTCTCCTTCATTGTGGCTTGCCCGCCGAGAGTGCCGCTTTCCTTGCCCTCTTCTTCATTCTTCTGACCGCAGGCTACGAGCGCTGTAGCGACGAAGGATAGAATGAGAACTATGCTGAGTATTCGATAGATCAACTTCATATTTTTCCTCCTACACATCATCAATCTATTGACATTACAAAAAATTTATGCTATCATTACATATAGATATCTACGTTTTAATTATACACTACATTCCTTGTGATTGTCTATGTCAGCAGACGATTCGTTATTGTTCAAAATCGACTTGTGGAGAAAAGTTATGAAACGAAATTGTGTGATCACGTGCAAGAACTACACCATAGTTCCCCCACAAAAGCACTGGAAAAACAAGACCGATCCAAATATCAACCGCTTGTTCTATATGACGGGCGGAACGGGAGAATATCTTGACGGAGATGAGATGCGCACGTTTGAAGCGGGCAAGATCTATTTTATACCGTCCTACTCGGGAATAGCTACCTATACCGACGACAACGACAGATTGGTGCACGCCTTTGTAAATTTCAAGCTCTCTCCCCCGATCGTTTCAAAAAAAGTATTTTGCCTCGACCCATCGACCTCACCCAAGCTAAAAGCGGCGACCGAGGCATTTTGCGAGCTATGCAAAGTAGAATATAATGCGCGCACCCGAAAGACTCCGCTCACATCAAGTGAAAAGCAGGAGCTTGAGCTTTTGAGCTCTCTCACCCTCTTTTTTGCAGAAAGTGCCGCCGAGACTGCCCCCGATGACGTTATCAATGATCCCGTGATCATTACCGCCCTTAACATCATACACTCCTCTCTTGGCAAAAAGCTCACCGTCGAAGAAATAGCCAAGAAATGTTATATGTCGACCGACGGATTTATCAGAAAATTCACTCGCTATATCGGCGAGACACCGTATTCGTACATAAAGAATTTCAAGATCAGAAGTGCGCTTCTTATCAGATCCGAAGGAGCGACGCTTGAAGAAGCCGCAGAAGCGTGCGGATACTCCGACGCAAGTGCATTGCTCCACGCAATATCTTCCTTTTCATCAAAAGGCAACAAGCCGCCGACCTCTCACACAGAAAGCGGCAAGAATTGACATTATATTGACCGCTATCGACGAAAACAGGACAGAGAATTTGACGTTCTCTGTCCTGTTTTCTTGTTTATTTAAGATTTGCCATCTCTTCTTCCTTGTTGTTCTGTATCACGTACGGAAGCTCGACTGTACGCACGTCGGCATCCGAGACGTAAACGTCCTCAGCATACGAGAGCGCAACGTCGATAACACCTTTGAACTCTTTATAACGCTCGGTTGCGTGTCTGTAGGTCGACGGCCAGAGCAGGACGTCCGCCTGAACGAGCTGATAGAGTGAGCTATTACTCGGCGCCATACCGTGATGCGCGAGCTGGACCATATCAGATTTAAGATACGAACCGAAAGTATTCTCTATTATTCTGCCCGACAGATGCGTCGTGTCGGCAAGGAAGAGTATCGACTGTTCGTCTATGCTCACTCTTATTACGAGCGAGGTGCTGTTTACATAGTCAAACTTCTCGACCGGCAGATAATCCTCAACAGTATAAAGAATTTCGACCTGCGCCCCGCCGAAGTCAAAGTTCTGTCCCGTGTGCGCCTTTATCAGCTTGGTCTCGGGGCTGTGTTCCAAAAGGAGTGCGTACATATTGTCAACAAGTTTACCGTTGTTTTCTTTTGCTCCGTCGGGTCTTTTGTAGGTGTACATCTCTGACGATGCGTAATTGATGATAACTCTCTGCAGCGTAATACCTTCGTCAGAGCCGTGGTTATTGAGAAATTCCTCATATCCGTATTGGTGGTCGCTGTGCGGATGCGATATGAACCACGCCGCGATAACTATATCCTCGGGATCGTGAGCGAGCTCGACGAGCGCGTTGTAGATGTAATCTGGCTTATCCTTTGCACGATGACCGCCGTCCTGAATGAGAAATCTGCCGTCTGCCATACGTATGATATACACCTGTCCGCAGTCGATGCCGCCCGGCTGACCAAGCGTCGTGAGCGTTGCGGTACATACGTCTTCTCTGCCGTCAGTGCAGTCATTTTCTCCGAGAGTTGCTTCCGGACCCGTAACTATTCTAAAACTCTTGTCGTATTCTCGGTATGCAAGATATACGTATCTGTTTTCTTTGGTATAAGTCTCGTAGTAATTATTTCCTATCTTGTTTTCTTCCCTCAGCTCAAAGCCCTCGGCAACGATCTTTTCTGCGTACGCCTCAAGATCCTCTGGCTTTGCCTTATCGGCGTAGAGCATATACGTATCGTTGTCGCAGTCAACTATCTGCGTAGGTGCGGCATTGTACTTGGGGAGTGCGGCAAGACTCTTGTTGCTCACCTTTAATATATCTATATCCTTTTTGATGCTGACGAATTCAGCAGTAGCATCGCGCAAAAGCGAGATAAGCTGAACGTACATTACATCCGCATCGGCGAGGGAGCCAAACGCCATAACCAGCTTGTTACCCACAACCTTCAGCGCGCCCTGACCGTAGTTAAGCTCGTCGTAGACCTGCTTTGACTCGTCGTAGTTGGTGTTTCCTATAAGTATTGCGGGGGCTTCACGCGACGCTTCGTCGCCTCCCGAAGACTTAAAGTCTGTAACGTATTCGGGACGAACACCGGTAATCGCCTGCATCTTCTCTCTGACCTTGGAATAGAGGTACCTCTCGTCGTCGCTCGGTTGATCGGGGCATATGATCTTCATAGTATACGCACCGTTCTCGAAGATAACGAGCTTATCTCCTCTGTCTGCCGAAGCGGGCAGATCTGTGCCGGCAGGCGCATCGGAATCAGAAACAGTCGCATCTGTTCCCTGCTCGTCTCCGTTCGAGTTGCACGCAGCAAAGCTGAGGGCAAGCGCAAATATAAGTAAAATTATCCAAATTCTTTTTTTCATAGATCTCCTTACTGAGCCTCTCCTCTGAGCTCTTCGAGCATCGCTTCCTTATTTTCCGTGGGAGTATGAGGCAGCTCGATTATATCAAGACTGTCTCCCGAGATGTAGATATCCTTTGCGTACTTGAGCGCCGCATTCATAGTTGCGCCCCAACGCTCATCAAAAATATGCTCCTTGGCATTTGCGCGAATTGCGGGGAAAAGCACGGTCTCGCCCTGAATGGAGTGATATATGCTATCAACCGAAGGCCACATACCGTGGTGCGCGATCTGAACGATATCCGACTTGAGATGATCTCCCCACATATCGTTCATTATAGGTCCGGAATCGTAGCAGGTATCTGCTAAAAGCATTACCGTCTGATCCTTTACGTTGAGTCGGATAACGAGCGAGGAATCGTTTACGTTGGGAAGCGTGCGAGGAAGTATATCCTCTACTGTATAAAGCACCTCCACACTCGCAGAACCGAAGCTCAGCAGCTGTCCCGTATGGACCTTTACGATCTGGAGATCAGGAGCGGAGCTCTTAACTGCATTAAAAAGCTTTGTAATATTAGCGCTTTGATTTTCCTTGCCCGCAGAGTTGGAAAGATCGTATGCAGTCGGATGCGCGTAGTTAAGCATCAGCTTTTCTATCTTTATCTCTCCGCTCGCTCCGTAATTGTTTATAAAATCGATAAATGCGGGGAAATGGTCGCCGTGAGGATGCGAGATGAACCAAGCGGCGATAGTGATGTCGCCCTCCTCAAGCTCGCGCAAAGCCTTGTAAACTCTGTCGCCGCCCGAATATCCGCCGTCGTGGATGATAAATCTTCCGTCAGGGAGTCTGAATATATATCCCTGACCGTTATTGGGCTGAGGGATAGACGCGATATAAGGAGTGTAGTTCTCCTCGAGTCCCGAGCTGTTATCCTCTCTTGCGAGCATCGAGATCGGTCCGCCAACGATGCGCACGCTCTCGTTGTACGCAGTAAAGTAGGTGTGAACGTAGTCGCCCTCGCACTCAAATGTATCAAAGATATTGTCTGCCACCTCTCTTGAAGCTATGCGCTCATAGCCCGCCGCCTCAAGAGTTTCGCCGTAGGTCTTGTAGGTAGCCGCATCGGTCTTGGGTACTACGACCGTGTAGCTTCCCTCACCGCCATCAAGCGCAACAGCATCACTTGCCGGATACTTAGGAAGTTTTACAAGAAGTTCGTTGAAGTTAACACTTGCTTTGAGCTCCGCATCTACACTGACATAACCCTCAGATGTGCTTCTGACAGCATTTCTGAAGTGCTGCAGAAGTCTCTCTCCGTCAGCAAGCGAGGAGAACGCGATGACAAGCTTATTGCCGACGATCTCAATTCTCGACTCACCGTAGCGAAGGCTATCGTAGACCTGCTTTGACTCCTCGTAGTTGGTTCTGCCGACGAGTATCGCAGGCTTTGCTCTCTCTTCGCCCGTGTCGTTGTACGCCTTGAAATCTGTGGTTCGCTCGGGCATTACCTTGGTTGAATTCTTAAGTCGGTCTCTGACCTTCTGGTAGAGCTCTCTCTCAGCGTCGGTCGGCGTCTCGGCACAGATCACTCTGCACACGTATTCCTCGTTCATAAATATAGAAAATCTGCCCGTGGTGTCTATTACTGCTCCCTCGGTCGCGCCCTCGCTGCCACTCTCTTCGGGAAGATCCCCGTTTCCTGCATCATTACAGGAAAAGAACATCGACATCGCGCATATAAGCGCCACCATACAAATCAAAAATCTGCAAGTCTTCATCCTTTTTCTCCTTTTGCAAATTGCCATAGATTTACGTATATAATTTTACCAAAAATTGAGCGATTTGTCAATAGAAAAACGCAGAAGCTCTTCTGCGTTTTCTATAAGTACTATTTTCTTTTGATCTTCGTAAGCTGAGCTATTCCGTCGATGCTGTAAAGCACGTAGGAGAGCAGCATCATCGCGCAGGAGATCAGAATACAGATCACCGACAGCTCTGTCGGTATGCTATACCACACGATATGCAAAAACATCACCGAATAAAGCAATACGGTGTTGATCTTGCCGTGCCAGACCGCTCCGTCTACCTCGCCCGTCTTGCGAATTACCACCGCGCGAAGCACAAAGGAGCTTATCTCCTTGACGAGAATTATTATCAGCGGAAGCAGGATCAGCGGAAAGCGCGTCCAGAGGCAGAAAAGCATAGCTATCTGCGTCAGCTTATCTGCTATCGGGTCAAGTGCCTTGCCGACGTTGCTTATCATATTGAAGTGTCGCGCGATAAATCCGTCGACCACGTCGGTAAGTCCCGAGAGGACGACGAGAAGCGCGGTCACTGTTGGAGATTGCAGTACACAGTACGCCCAGATGATGAATGGAATAAGAATGATACGGAAAAGTGACAGGACGTTGGGTACCGTGACGACTTTTTTAGTATAATCCTTATTGCACTGCGAGCTCATTTTCGGTATCCTTCTCCTTTTTTGCACATACCGACGCGCGAGCGGTGTATTTCATTACACCGACCACAGTCTCACCGTCTACCTGCAGAGGAGCGGGGCTGTCGAACTCGACCGTGATCTCACGCCCCGTAAGCACCTCGGTGTGCTTTACGTTCTTGAGATGTTCGCCCTTGAAGAGCGAGGGGAATATCATAAGAGTCTTGAGCTTTCCCGAGCCGTGAAAGACGAGTATAGAGAGCTTTCCCTCGCTATTATTTCTAACCTGCGCGGGAGTGGGCATCATTCCGCCGCCGTAGTATCTTCCGTGCATCGTGGGGGCGATCCATACCTTTTTGTATGTATGCTTCACACCGTCGATCGTAACGGTCGCGTTCGTGGGCTTGTAGTGGAACAAAAGTCCTTTGATCGCAATAGTCGTGTAGTTTATATTAGTCTCGCCTGCCGCGCGGAGCTTGTCTCCCTCCTCACAGCAATATCCGTCGATACCGTAGCCGACACCGTTGAGGAAGCGGTAGGTCTTGCCGTTGACCTCGCAGATCGGCAGATCGCGAAGCTGCTCGGTAATGCGTACGACCTCGCCGTCCGCCGCGCCAAGATCGCGAAGGAAGTCATTTCCCGAGCCGGTAGCGCAGTAGTAGACCTCGCTGTCTGCGATCGCCTCGCCTGTGTCGTTGACAAAGCGGTTGAGCGTTCCGTCACCGCCGCATACGACGAGCGCACAGTCGCTCTTGTCCGAGAGAAATGCGGAATAGTTGGTTATTTTGGTCATATCGGCAAATCCCACGACCTCGCCGTCAAGCTTCTCGGGGAGGGATCTTGCGACCTCCTCTGACTTGCCGTGTCCTGCAATAGCGTTGTAAAGTACGTAGTATTTCATAGTCATTCTCCTTGCGGTTAAAATTTTTCATACTACAATTATACACTACTATCTTCAACTGTTTTTCAAATCAAGTTCAATTTTTGTTGATATACTTACAAAAACTGTAAAAACCGCTCTCACAACAAGCGAGAGCGGTTTCGTTCGTTTTTTGTTATCTGCCAAGAGATCACTTCAATACTACGAAGGTATTGAATACGTTATCAACGAGAGTCTGATCGGCGGTCGTCTCTGTTACCGTAACAACGTAGGTACGGTCGCCAACGGTAGCTATCATCTGAGTCTGCTTCATAGAAGCACCCGAAGCAGAGAGCGTATATGTGAGCTTGATTATATCGCTATAATCGTTTTTTGTTTTGGTGCGCTTGAAATTGGAGATCGACATACCTGTGACACTTATCGAATCCTTCATCAGCTTTTCAAGCTCGGAATCGGATGCTTCTCCGTAAATTTCGTTTTTCTCCTCGTAAACAACGGTAATGTTGTTGCCCTTGCCCGACTTATTAACAAGCATAGTCGTGCTTCCCTCGTTCTTTGTCCAATCAGACGGATATGCGAAAGAGATATCACCGTTATCATATGTGGTATAGCCCTCGGGAGCTGTTGCGGGCTTAGGCGGATCAGTTTCCTTCTTTTCGTCCTCTCCGGAATTACACGAGCCGAGTACAAGCACACAAGAGAGTACCATTACAAGTGCAAGAAAAGTACAAAATAAGCGTTTCATAAAATATCCTCCTTGGAAATAAATGTGTATAGGAATTATATCACACTAAAAAGAAAAAGTCAATAAACTTTTAGTTAAGTTTTTAATTTTTCGGACAGTGTCACGGTAAACCTGCATCCGCCCTCGATATTCTCTGCGCGTATCTCTCCGCCGACGAAGTCGAGAATTCTCTTAACGAGCGCAAGTCCGAGTCCGTTGCCCTCCTGCTTATGCGAGCTGTCTCCCTGATAGAACTTGTCAAAGATATGGTTCATCGCGTCCTCGGCAATTCCCTCTCCCTCGTCCTCGACCGTGAAAATTATTCCGCTATCGCTATCCGCAAGTCTTATCTTCACCGTACTATCCTTTGGTGTGAACTTCACTGCGTTTCCGATAAGATTGTTCCAGATATGGAGCATAAAGCCGCGGTTGCCCTCGTAGCTCACGCTCTCGAGTTCAACGTCAAATTCTATATTCTTCTCGCTCCACTTGGGCTCGAGCAGAAGTATCGACTGTCTTATCTGCTCGTCAAGGCTGAATCGCTCAGCCTTGGTCTCGATCGCCTGATTGTCGATCTTCGAGAGCAGGAGCACGTTGCCGACAAGCTCGGAGAGCCTTTGAGTATTCGTAAGTATCTTATCGATGTATTCGGACTCCTCTTCGCTGAGCGTCTCGCTACCCTCCAGGAGCATCGCGTATCCTTCGATCGCGGTTATGGGAGTCTTTATTTCGTGTGATACATTAGATACGAAATCGGTCTTGAGGATCTCGGTCGCGGCAAGCTCTCGCGTCATAAGGTTGAAATTTCTGTAGATGTCGCGGATGTCGCCAAAGGGCGCACTCGTGTGTATCTGTATTCCGAAAGATCCCTTTGCGACGAGGTTCATCGCGTCGCCAAGCTTTCGTATTGGCGAGAGAAGCGCGCGGTTGACGAAGATCGAGATAGGTGTTCCGATGATTATACCGACGATGACCACCCAAGCAGTCGTCGGCAAATTGGCAAGTGCGGGAAAAAACTCGGTGAGAAAATAGGAGATACCCGTCGCAAGTCCGAGCACCGCGGCAAGCTCCGCGATGACGATGAGCGATATGAACCAGCCGACACCGATCCTACGTTTTTTGCGCACTTTCGCGCCGCTTTTCATCCCCTTGCTCATTGTTTTACCACCTTGTAGCCAACGCCGCGCATCGTTACGATCTTAAAATCGGGATTATCACCGAATTTCTCGCGCAAGCGACCGATGTGAACGTCGACCGTGTGCGTATCCGAGCCCGAATCGTAGCCCCAGATCTCGTCCATAAGCTGCTGGCGCGTAAAGATCTTGCCCGGATAGGAGATCATTTTGTAGAGCAGCATAAACTCCTTTTGCGGCAATATCATCTGCTCGCGCCCCGTGCTGACCGTGAGCGAATCGCATTCAAGCACGGTCGAGCCGATGGTGATACGCCTCTCGTTCGCTATCTGCGAGCGGCGCAGGAGCGCGCCCACGCGGAGCACCATCTCGTTTACGTTTACAGGCTTTATCATATAGTCGTCGCTTCCCGAGGAAAATCCCGTCTGCATATCGTCAAAGGCATCCTTTGCGCTTATCATAAGCACGGGTGTGTAATCGCCCGCCTCTCGAAGCGTACGGACGAACTCGTAGCCGTCCATTTTGGGCATCATTATATCAGAGATTATAATGTCAAAAAAGCTGTTCTTCATTTCGTCGAGTGCCTCAGCTCCGTTCGACGCACCGACTACGGCATAGCCGTTTTTAGTCAGCACGCGGGAAAAGAGCTGTCGCAGATCGCGATCGTCCTCGACTATAAGCACCTTGAACATATTCTCCCCCTAAATCAAATATTTTTCTCTCTTTTGAATATCTTTCCGTACGGAAGTGCGACTATCACACCGCAAAGTACGAGTCCGCACCATACGAGTATGAGATTGCCCCAGCCGATTCCGCTTACTGCATTTGCAAAGAGAGTCGACGAGAAAGACGCCGACATATAGCTGACGAAATCAAGAAATCCCGTCACGCTCGAGACCATTCCTGTGTCGCGCAGGCTCGGGCAGTATCTGCTCCAGAGCATCGTCGCCGCGCCGTTGGACGACATTATTGCGAGCACCAGGAGAATGATATTGAGCAGAGGCAGCTTTACGAAATAGAGCAGCGCGAACATCACGCTCGAGCTGATGAACATTATAAGTATCGTCAGGTCCATATTGTGACCGAGCCTCTCGTATATGAATATTACGATAAAGGTGGTCAGCGAGATAACGAAGGTCGCGACCGTGAAGATAAGCGCCGCGTTATCGGGTGTGAACTCAAGATAGTCCGACAGATAAGTCGGCATCCAGAACACGACTGTCGTACGAATAACACCGGTTATCATTGAGATCAACGTGAATTTCACTATGTGATAGCGACCGAAAAGCACGCCCATTCCCTGCCCCTTTTGCTTTGAGGGCTTGTACTGACCGTACTTGACGACGCCCTTGCGTTCGAATATCGTGAAAAACACGAACGCGCTGAGCGCCATCGCGACGAGAATAGCACTTCCCGTGACAAACACTCCCTGCCACACCACAGTCGCCGCGACTATTCCTGCCACGGGCGAGCCGAAGAAGGATGCAAATGTGTAACCCATACTGCATCTTGTAGCGTAGATCGGCTCGGTGTTCTCAGCGACCACCTTGGTCATGGGCGCATAGATCATCGAGAGAAAAAATCCCGTCATTCCGTAGGCTATAGATGCCACGAACGAGCCGTTTTCAGCGATCATAAGAAAGATCGCGTTGCTCACACCCGCCAAGAAAAGTCCGAAGCTGATCATATATTTTGCCTTTATTCTGTCGCCTATAAGTCCGTTGATAAGCTGACCGACGGCGTAAAAGCCAAAGAAGAGAGAGGATAGGCTACCGATGTATTCCTCACCGTAGGCTCCGCCCTCAAGCATCTGAGGTGTAACGACGCTCAAAATGTTACGTGCAAAGTAGACCGCGAGGTATGCCACAGAGCAAAGCACCCCGAGGTATACCGCGTTCGCCACCTTTTTGTCTTTAAATATCATATCTATCTCTCTATCTTTGCAAGGATCTCCTCGGCATTGGTGTCGGGCTTGACCTTTTTCATCACGTGCGCAATATTTCCATCTTCGTCGATAATGAACGTGGTGCGCACGATGCCGAAGCTCACCTTGCCGTAAAGCTTCTTTTCCTGCCATACGCCGTAAGGCTCGATCGCCTTTCTCTCGGGGTCGGAAAGAAGGATAAAGGGCAAGGAGTACTTCTCGGCAAACTTTTGGTGAGATGCCACGCTGTCGCGGCTGATACCGATAACGACTATTCCCCTCTCTTCAAACTGCTTGTACGCACCAGCAAATGCACAAGCCTGGCGTGTGCAACCCGGGGTATTGTCCTTCGGGTAAAAATAGATCACGACCTTCTTGCCGAGAAAATCCGACAGAGAAACAGTGTTTCCGTCCTTGTCCTCAAGCGTAAAGTCGGGGGCTTTCAGTCCTATCTCAAGCATTTCTCACCTCAAATCTCACTCGCCGAGAACTCTCTTGAAGAGATCTTCCATAAGTCTGTCGCGGTGGATGTAATAAACGTAGCGCATATCCTCGCCGTCCGCATAATCCTCGTAAACTCCATCGTAGGAAGAAAGCGGAGTCTTTATTATGCGCGAGAGCATAAATCTGTCCTTGTCGTTGAGAAGCCAAGCGACCGCCGTAACGTCCCAGATAACTCTCGTCCAGGGTCTTCCGTGAGCGTAGCTCTCTGCCTCGTCGATGGTGTTCTGCGCGAGATAATCCGCAAGCGGATTTTTGTCCTTGAGCCAGCACTCAAGGTCTGCCTTTGAGACGGTAAATCCGCTGACAACGCCCATGCAGGGGAGCTGAACAAACGGAATTTTGCTCGACATCACGACGCGAGACGCGGCGATGTCCTGAACCATATTGAATTCCTTGGTGTCGTGGAAATGAAGGCCATGACCGCCGAGCCAAACGAGCACCGCGTTCTCTGCGACCTTGGGATTGAGCAATATCGCCGAAGCTACGTTGGTTATCGCGCCGATCGCGACGATATAAAGCGGGTTTTCGGGAGAATAATTCTCAACCTTTGCCGCAAGATCGCGAGCTGCGTCGGATATCACGGGAGTTTTTTCGTCGATAAGGAAAGAGTCGGAGCCGCGGAAAACTTCCATTTCTGTCTTCATAAGATCGAGAAGCTTGAAAATTTCATTGTAGCTCTTTTCCATTCCCTCGCCTGCCGAGGTCGAACGGGCGTTGAGAAATGGCGCGGCGTAGATCGCCTTTACGTTGAGCTTCTCGGGGTTTTTGAGCATATACGCGATCGCAAACTGATCGTCTATCTCGTTGTAAGCATCGGTGTCGAGCACTACGTCGATCTTGTGCGTGGGCACCGAGAGATTTTTCATTCTTTGTTCGTGCGTCATAATAAACCTCCACAAAATATATGTAATATCATTATACCACTGATCCTCGCTTTTTTCAATGAAAAAGAGAAAATAATTATTTTTTTAAACAGAAAAGCTCACGGTCTCCCGTGAGCTTTTCTATTTTATTCATATACGAACGGGCGGTACATCATATACACTCTCGCAGGAAGATCTTCCATATCGCTCTCGGTGATCACCAGCCACGCGCCCTCGCCGCAGAATTCGACATATCCGTCCGCCACGCCGACCGAGAAGTGATAGTATCCGTCATCTTGAAGAAAGCCCTTTGCCCCCATCTCAAAGATGATCTCGTCCTCGGGCGGCTCTTCGCCTGCGGAGAACGCGAATGATCTGACCTTGTCAAGATCAAACAGAATGTAGTCCTCGCCCACCTCGGTGACGTTCAGAGTCATATTGTCAAGATAGCCGAATTCGTCGGTCATATTGGTGTGAACACATTCCCCGAGCAAAGCAGGTGTTTTCTCAAACAGAGGTATAAACTCAACGCCCGACACGCGCTTGGAGTACTCAAGCTCGACCTCAGAAAGATCTTCTCGCGTCTCGTACTGATCTATCAGATCAAAGTAATTCTCTGTCGTGATCTCGTTTTTCTTTCCGTTATCAAGCTTGTATAGCAGGTTCTCGTGCTTCATCGGATCGAATTCCACACCGAAAACAAGCTCATCGCATAGTCTGTCGCCGTCAAGCTCGCGTATCGAATATTGCACATCATACTCCGAAATTCCCTCGGTAGCGTATCTGTCGTGGATAGCACCGTTTTCGTCGAGCCAGGTTTCGTAATCCCCCGTAAACGCGCTGACAAGCGCAGACTTTCCGCCTTTTTCGGTAAATATTGCAATCAGGCTGTATGAGTCACTCATAAGTATAAGCTCTTCGACTCCGTTACCGTCGAGGTCCTTTTTGGCATATCCGAAGGAATTCTCGCTTCCCTCTTTGTAGCTGTCGGGCTTATTTCGAACGATAGTCAGAAGCAGATCGTGGAATATGTAATAATCTTCGTCGCGGTCAAACTTAAAGAGCGAATCGTACTCACCCTCAAACCATTTCTTTTGGTCATAATCCAAAAGAACGCCAATGATCCTCTCATACGACTCAAGCACCGCGTCGTAGCTTGAAAAATCAAGTGCTTGCGCGTCCGGATCTGATCTGTTGCCCTCAAGTGCAGAAATAAACCTAAGTCCTGCTGACTTGGTCGTGGCTTTAATTCTATCGCCATATACCGTAGTCATCATCTCGTAGATCCTGTTCCAGTCGGCATTGTCTGTCTCAACCTTTTCGCCGCCCATAGCCTTATAGTAGGACTTCGCTTCTCCGTTGCCGACCGAGATAAGCTCAAAGCCATCAAGTGAGGTGCCGTTTATCTTTTTGAAGAAAACACCGTACTCGCCGCGCTCCTCGTTCCTGTAACTGCCGTTAACGTAGCCGCCGCGATGTATCGCAATAATCGAGGCACCATCTTGCTCAAAAGATATGGGGTGCGTGCCATCCATCGTGAAGAGCGAGCCGAGCATACAGTCGTCGCGCAAAAGTACGAGCTCATCGACTCCGTTTCCGTCAAGATCCTTGATCGCGTATCCCATTCGTTCAGCGTCACTTGCCCCCTCGACTACGCTGTAGATCTCTTTTTCTATTTCATCAGCTCCATCAGAAAGAGGCGGCAGCTCACCACTTTCTTTTTTGAGAGTCAAAAGCTCTGTGTATCTCTCTATTATCGCCTCATACGTCGTAAGCTCCGCAGGTGCGTCTGTCGGCTTCTCGGTTGGAGCGGCGGTGGGCAGATCTTTCGGCTCTTCGTTTTGCTTTGTACAAGCAGAAAGGCAAACGAGCAAAAGCACGGTCAATATAGCTGTAAATATCCTTTTCATTGTCGACACTCTATTCCTCCTCAATTTGGGGTTCTATAATATAAGTCAACAAATTTTTTAAAATATTACACTTTACCGAAAATTTTTATAAATTTTATTTTGCGCTTCTCTTCTCACGCAGAATATTCATCAGCACGTAAAGTCCGATAAGCAGTGCGACAGTCGTGCAGATGACTGCGTACATCGTACCTACTCCCACCTTATTATCAAAGAAATAGAGCGTGCAGTCGAAGTTATCGCGGACGCTGTCGACGAACTCGGCGGACATTCCCTCTTTCTCCATCTCCTCAAGCACGCCGCGCATCGCGTGGTTGCGCACAAGCGAGGTTCCGTAGGTTCCGGGCAGGAACATCAGCACGTCGCGAAGTCCCTCGGAGAACTGCGAGAGCGGCATATACGCGCCGCAGAGAAATCCGTAGCCCGAGCTGACCATAGTGCCGACCGCCGAGATCTGCCCCTGGCTCGAGAGGAAAAACCCTATCACGCTTGAGAGCGCAACGCCGAAAAGGCAGAGTATGAACACGTCAAGAACTAAAAGAATAACGTCGAGGACCGACATAAACCAGCCCGTTATCGCCACGTAGATAAGACAGATCACGGTCGCCGAGAGGCAAACGATAAGAGTCGATGCGAGAGTCGCTATATAGTAGCTCATGGAGAGTGTCTGGGGGCGCACGGGCGAGACGCTGAGGTCACGCAGAGTGCCGTTTGCCTTGTCCTGCACCATAAGCATATTCGAGCAGAATGACACCGTCACGCAGGATACCGCGAGTATCGACGAGATGAGCTGTGCACCCGCAAAACCTCGCATAATATCGTCGGATATCTCCATCCCTCCTGCCGCCATCTGCAGACTGTCGGTATAGACGTTGCCAAGAAAGGTCACGTAAAGCACGAGCAGTATCGCGGGGGTTATCAGCGAGACGAAGAAAAGTCCTTTGTCGGCAAAGAAAAGCCGCGTGTTTCTTTTGATAAGTGCGACCATAGTTTTCATTTTCTCTTGCCTCCCTTCTCCACGCTATCCTCAGCACCGAGCGTCTTGCCCGTGACGGCGAGGAATACGTCGTCCATTTTTCCCTTTGATATCTCATAGTCCACGAAAAGCTCGGGATGCGAGACGATAAGTTCGGTCGCCGCCGCGGTGTTCGGCACCGAAAGTCTGTACGCGTCCTTCAGTTCCTTATACGGCAGACCGAGCGAGCGCACGATCTCACCGTCCGCGCCGTAAAGCGTGATAAAGTCGCCAGTGTATCTGTTCTTGAGCTCAAGCGGCGTGCCCTCGGCACTTATTCTACCGCTGTCGATTATGACCACGTAATCCGCATCCGCCGCCTCTTCCATATAGTGCGTCGTGAGGAATACCGTCATATCCTCCTTCTCGCGCAGGTCGGTGATGACTCGCCATATCATCTGTCTTGTCTGCGGATCGAGCCCCGTCGTAGGCTCGTCGAGGATAAGTATGCTCGGGCGGTGGATTATCGCGCGGGCGATGTCGATGCGCCTTCTCTGTCCGCCCGAAAGCTTTGAGAGAGTGCGTCCCATCAGCCCGTCGAGCTCGAGCAGCTCGCTGATCTCGGCAAGTCTCGTCTCAAATGCCTTGCCGTGTATTCCGTAGAGCGCGGCGCGGCTCTCGAGGTTTGCGCGGACGCTGAGAGCGCGGTCGAGCACCGAATTCTGAAAGACCACTCCGAGTCTCTCTTTTATCTGCACCGAACCGCTACCGAGCGTATATCCGTCTATCTCGACCTCGCCGCTGTCCTTCTCAAGCTGTCCGCACATAATGTTGATAGTTGTCGACTTTCCCGCGCCGTTGACGCCGAGAAAGGCAAAAAGCTCGCCGCGGCGCACTTCAAAGGATATTCCGTCGACTGCGCGAAGCTCGCCGAAGCTCTTGGAGAGCTCCTTGATCTTTATAATACTCATAATTTTTCTCCTTTCGCAAGAGCCAGAAATACCTCGCTGAGCATCCGACTCACGTCCTCGTCAGAAAAAACGCAATTACCCTGCGCGTAGAGCGTGGCAAGTCCGTGCGCGTAGACCGACATATGATTGTAGATTTTCATCGCGCGCTCTTCTTCGTAGCCGTAGGACGCCTCGAGCCCCTCGCGTATCTCGCGCTCGCCGCGGTATCGCCAAGGGAAATAGTGCTTGTCGGTGTCCTCGTCGTCGCTGCTCATAAAGATCATCTTGAAAAGCTCGGGCTCATCCTTGGCAAATTGGATATATTTCAGCCCCGCGCTCTTGAAGGCAGGCGTCATATCCGCCGTCTCGCGTGCGTACTGCTCGTACAGTTCGTAAGCGCGTTCAAATACGGCTGCGCGCAGCTCCTCGATTGAGGAAAACGCGGTGAATATCGGTGCTGTCGAGCAACCGAGCTCGGCGG
>JAFTKL010000086.1 GCA_017453285.1 Clostridia bacterium
GCGACCTCGGGAGGATAATATCCTCCCCTACAAACACATTATTCATTTTTCATTATTCAATATTCATTATTCATTTTTACATTTGTAGGGGAGGCTATCAGCCTCCCGCGAAAAGTAAGAGTCAATGATATGTTTTTGTATGTAGCCAAAACAATAAAATTCTCACCAAAGCCTTCACAATAAAAAAGAAACCCGTGGTAGCCTGCTGTCCACGGGTTTCTACATCGCTATTGAATTAAATTAACGATCGAGGATATCGCTTTGGTTTACAATAGCCCAAACTCCTTTAGGGAATATTGGTACAAGTTACGCACAAACCCTTGACCAACACCCATTCAAGTTCTTTGGCTCCACCTTTCTACGAAAGAAAGGTGGAAAAAACAAACTCCCAAACTAACAAAACGTCACGGTCGCGAGCGTATCGGGCAGAAGCTCGATATACCACCACTTGCCCGCTCTGAAATACTGCACCTGTGCCTTTTCGGGATTGGGATTTACCAGCATCAGCGCGGCGCTGCCGTCGCTGTTCTCGACGAGCGTACCGCAAAGAGCCTTCTGATCCTTCGGGAAAGCAAACATTCCGTAGCCGTTCTTGTCAAACTTGATCGCGCTGATGAGCGAGTCGGGCTTGACGTATTTTGCAAAATGCTCGAACGCCTTGTACTGACCGCTGTAGGAAAGCTCGCCGCTCAGTCGGTTTCTCGTCACGAGTCCGCCGCAGAAGAACGGTCCGATGTTGGGTCCGCCCGTCTCGTCGAGCATCAGATTCCAGCCCGTGAAGGAGCAGTAGCGCGAGTTGAGCGTCTTTGACATCATAATTCCCCACTTGCACCAATCGTTGTCGTAGTGGTCGTAGAGTCGCGGTCCTGCCTCAGTAAAATGCAGGCGCAGACCGTTATATTTGTCAATTAGGTACTCGGTCTGCTCGATGCTTCCGTCGTAGTAGTGGAATGCAACGCCGCCGATCTCCTCGCGCAGCTCGGGATACTCAGAAAGCTGCCAATCGACCTTATCCGAGTACGCAAAGCTGTGGTCGTTCGGCCATATCTCGATATTCTCTAAGCCGTTCTCGCAAAGCTTCTTGCGAAGCGCGCGCACGAACGTGACCTCGGTCTCAGGATTCCAGATGCACGCGGGCATCATACCGAACTGCTGAGTTTCGGGCTCATTTTGCGGTGTTACGGCGCGTATCTTTATGCCGTGAGCCGCGTAAGCCTTGATGTATTTTACAAAATACTCTGCATAGCACTCGACGTATTTCGCTCTCATATGTCCGCCGCACATCGAGCCGCCCGTTTTCATCCATCCGGGAGGCGACCAAGGCGACGCGTACAGATAAAGCTCGGGATTTACCGACAGTATCTCCTTTATCATCGGTATCACGTATTCCTCGTCGCGCGCGACCGAGAAATGCTCAAGTGCCTCGTCGCCCTCGACGTCATCGTAGCTGTAAAGCTCTGCGGAATAGTCGCTCGAGCCGATCGTAAGTCTCGCGACCGAGAGTCCGAGCCCGTCCTTGCCGTATATCTGCTCAAGCAGAGCGCGGCGCTCCCATCTCTCCATTTTGGCAAGATTGTAGCAGGAGCTTGCCGTGATAGCCACGCCAAAGCCCAAAAATCCGCTACTTTTTTTGCCGTCTGCCGCCTTTGCGACCGCAGCACCGCCCATATAGAGCGCTTCCCTGAGCTCCACGGGAACGCATTCACCGTATTTATTGGTCGAATACTGAATTACCTTCATTTTTCACCTCTCGGAGTGATCAATCGTGGTAGCCTTTCTTGCGAAGGAGCTCGAGCACCACGTCGGGATTGTTGCAGGTGATAAGCTCCGAGCCGTTCGCGATAGCGAGATCCACGGTCTCCTCGTCCTTTACCGATGCGCCTGCCCACGGCTGAATTCCGCATCTGTCGATGTACTCAAAATCGCTCTTGTTCGTGCTGAAAACACAGCTGCAGTACGCGTAAGAATAGGGGAAGAGCGTCATATCAGTGCCAAGACAGGTGATCGGGAAGTAGACGTGAAGTCTGTACTTCATTCCGTACTTCTTGTAGATGTACTCGTGGAGCTTGCCGCTGAATGTATTGATAACGCAACGTTCGGAGAGTCCGTTCTCGTCAAGAAGAGCGAGCACGCGGTCGCAGACCGAGTAGGAAAGCTCCTCTCTACCGTCGGTGGGGTATTCCTTGAGCTCGATGTCGTAGGTCATCTCGGGCAGAGTGACCGCAAACTCCAGGAATTCTGCGAAGGTGGGGATGCGCTGACCTGCAAACTCTGCGCCCTTCCACGAGCCTGCGTCAAGCTCGAGAAGTTCTGCGAGAGTGAGATCCTCGACCTTGCCCGTGCCGTTGGTGGTGCGGTCTACCGTCGCGTCGTGGATGATGACCAGCTCGCCGTCCTTGGTGACACGCACGTCTATCTCGATCTGGTCAACGCCGAGCTCTGCCGCCGCTCTGTAGGCGATCATAGTGTTCTCGGGGTACTTTTCCGACCAACCGCGGTGCGCGGCAACGTAAATATTGTTCTTGCTCTGTCTCCAATAATTCATAATTTTTCTCCTTTATAAACTCAGAAATTACAAAAGATCCTTAACGACCTCGGGAAAATCGAGGTAATTGTCGATGGTAAGATAGTTGAAATCCGATTTGTAGACCGACTCGTCGTTGCCGCCAGGTCCGTAGTCGTCGCCGATATATACGACCTGGCTGTGAGCTATTCCGTGATCGGCGCAGTATTTAGACAGCGCGTAAGCCTTGTCAAAGGGGAACGGCGCCATATCGAATGAGGAAGAGCCGCCGACAAATACCGTATAATCCGAGAACACCTTGCAGATGTCGTCGTAGATCGCGCGGCGCTTGGATCTGTCGGGGTCAAACGCGAGCTTGTCCTCTGCGCGTGCCTTAGTTCCGAGGATCGGGAAGGTAACGCAACCCGAGCTATGATACTCGACGTTATCCCCCGCAAACTCGCAAAAGCCGTACTTTTCGCGCATAGCCGTCACGCGCTCTTCCATATGTGCGCGGTCGCAGGGGCGCACCTCGTCGAAGACGATGTCGATCTCGCCGCTCTCTGCGTTGTACTCGGCGTACTGCATACCGTAGTTTCCGATAATATCGATCGGGAACTTGCCGAGCTGATTGAAAATTCTGTGGCACATTCCCGCGCCGACCATCAGAAGCTTATATTTTTTTGAAAGCGCCTCAAGCACGGCTCTATGCTCGTCAGAGAGCGGAGTCTTGTGCTGTGTCAGCGTTCCGTCAAGGTCCATAGCTATAACTTTTATGTTTTCCATACCTGCCTCCAAAGCTTTACTCAGTTCATTATAACACACAAGAAAATAAAAATCAACAATATTGCGACATTATTTTTTACAAGTAAAAAAATATGTCAGATCAGAGCGCCGCCGCCTTCTTGTTAGCGATACGCGGCATAATATCAAGTCGAACTATTCCGACTACGAGCGAGATGAGCGTGATCGCCTCGCATACGACGCCCGCGATCGAGAACACACTGTAGTTATAGATGAGCCAGCTCATGCTGGTAACGAATATGATGCTTCTGACGACCGTAGTGTTTTTGTTGCCGTACGCAACCGTGGAAAGCACCTTTGCAACAATGATCAGCACGCTTTTTGCACCCTGCCATGTAAGAATGCCGAATATCACGAATATTATCGAAAATACGACAGTCGCCGCCGTTGTTCTCTTGCCCTTGGCAACCTGCTTTGAAAAGAGAATGTTTCTCACGCAACCGATAATATTCATAGCACCGCCCGTGTACGCGCCGAGCATCAGATACTGAAACGCGAAGAGGATCTCGTTGAAGGTTCTGAAGCGCAGAATAGAGCTATGCTTTTTGCACTGAAAAGAGATGAGGCTCGCCAGAATTCCCAAGCCGCCTATACACTGTACTAATACGTCCATATTTTTTCTCCTTGACACAGATGATTTTTTCTGCTATAATTATATCATTCAAACAGTTCGAAAGCAATATATGTTCGAAATGTTGTTAACGAACAAATATTTGTGCAAAAGGAGACAAAAATGGAAGGTCAAAGCAGAGAAAAGGACATATTGGACGTTCTTTACGAAAGAGACAGAATATCGGTCGCGGAGCTTGCGAAAATTCTGTTCGTTTCCGAGATGACGGTGCGCAGAGATCTGACCTCGCTTGAGAAAAAGGGAGTCATCAGGAGATACCGCGGCGGCGCAGTCTTAACGACAGTCAGCAACGAGATGCCGATCTCTCGCAGATTTTTCGTTGACGAGAACGAAAAGAAGGACCTCGGCAGGCAAGCCGCAGAATTTCTCGCCGACGGGCAGACGGTCTACCTCGACAGCTCCTCGACCTGCCAATACATCATTCCGTATATGAACAAATTCAAGAATATCACGATCGTGACGAATTCGGTCAATTCCCTGCTCTACGCCGCAAAGCTGCAGATCCCCTGCATACTCCTTGGCGGAAAGTACTACGATCGCGATATGTGTCTGGTCGGGACGATCACCGAGCAGTACGCGGATCAGTTCAACGTGGATATTGCTTTTTTCTCGCCGCTCGGTATATCGGACGACGGAATAATCTCGGACGTCGATATCGAGCAAACGAGCGTGAGACGGATGATAATGAAGCACGCCAAAAGGAAGGTGTTTTTGTTTGAGCGCAACAAGCTCTCAAAAACCTACCCCTACACCCTGACGCGCAAGGATGAGGTCGACGATATCCTCTTTTCAAATTGACGCCCATTTTTGCCCCAAACGCCAAAATAGCCTTGACAAACGGGGCAAAAAAGTATATAATGTTCTTAACAAATTTTGTGAGGTAACTGTTATGAATACAAATATCAAAGACGTAATTTCGATAAAATACGGCGATTGGGCTGCTCTCGTTTGCGCAAGACTCGGCGGCAACGTCATAGTCCTTGAACACAAGGGCCGCGACGTTCTCGTTCCGCTCGTTGACGAGGCACAGCTCAAGGTAAACCCCTATCTTCAGGGCTCGCCCATCCTCTTCCCCGCTAACCGCACCAATTTCGGCAAGTTCACCTTTGAGGGCAAGGAATACACCCTGCCGCTCAACGAGGATTGGTCGCAGTGCCACATCCACGGTTTCGTGCACACCCGCCCCTTCACGCTCGTGGAGCAGAAGGAAAACGAGGTAACTCTCAAGCTCGTTTACGACCAGATCGACGAGTGGTTCCCCTTTATGTGCGAGGTCTGGGTGACCTACACGCTTGATACGCGCGGATTTACCCAGAGCTATATTATCAAGAATATCGACACGCGCAATCTCCCCGTCGTTTTCTGTATGCACAGCACCTTCGTTGAGCCCGAGCTCTTCGTTCTCCCGATCGCGATGCATCAGCAGAGAGTTGACGGCAGAGCAAACGGAAAGTACATTCCGCTGAACGCCAAGGAGCAGAAGTACGTCACCGGCAGCGCGTCGAAGGATGTTGACGTCGACGGCTACTATCTCGCGAGTGGCAGAGAAACGCAGATCGGAGATTATCTCTACAGCGTTTCCGAGCAGTTTGACCACTGGGTGCTCTACAACGGTCGCGGTAAGGGCGGATTTATCTGCATCGAGCCTCAGGCAGGTATGGTAAACGGACTCAACTACCCCGCTCCCGAGGGACACAGAGTCGTCGAGCCCGGCAAGTCGATCGATTTCTCGGCTACCATTTCCTACAATAAGTAATTCAAAATCATAAAGCAAAAAACTCGAACCGCGGTTCGAGTTTTTTTATTAGTCATATATAGAAGATTTTTTATTCGCGACCGCATTGATCGCACTCTTTACCTCGGAGAGCGAATAGCCGTAGCGCGAGAACGAAGCCACAAGCTTCTGTATCGCGAGTCGGTCGCTCGGGATGCACTTACATTTGCTCTCGACGAGCTTCACGCAGTTTTCCTCGAAGTCGACGCCTGCATCCTCAAGCGAGAACATCGCATCGTCGACCGCATCCTTGCCGTAGCCCTTTGAATTGAGATGAGCCCTTATTCTGCTCTCTCCCCAAAGCTTAGCCGCGCATCGCTCTGCCTCTCGGCGAGCGCTTGCGTCCTCGGCAATATATCCGCGCGACTCGATCTTCTCGACAGCTATTCCCGCGATAGAGCGGTCTATCCCCTTTGAGATCAGCTTCGAGGTCAGCATCCTTTTCGAGCAAGCGCCGTAGCCGAGTATTGCAAGACCTCGGCGATAGGCGGTATATATATCCGCCTCGCGCTCAAGCGTGTCGTAAAGCTCGCGCGAGCATTCGCCCTTTGAAAGTCCCAGCTCGATATAGGTCTCGCTCGGAATGACAAGTCGACGCTTCTCGCTTCTGTCGGCGGCGCGCATCTCGATCGAAACGGCTATTTCGTCCTCACCCGCCGCACACAGCGAGCAGATCTCGATCTGCATCAGAGCTCCTCTTCGATGGTGCGGATATCGAATTCGTCCTCGTCGTCCTCGTCGAGCTCGAATTCCTCAGCCGCCTCGGGAAGTGCGTCCTTCATAGCGCGGATCTTCGCGTCAAGCTCTGCAAGAAGCTCGGGCTTGCTCTCGATGAGCTTGCGCACGTTGTCCTTCCCCTGACCGATCCTCTCGCCCTCGTACGAGAACCAGGAGCCGCTCTTCTTGATGATATCGAGCGTGATCGCATAGTCGATGATCTCGCCCGAGCGCGAAATTCCCTTTCCGTAGAGTATATCGAATTCCGCGGTCTTGAAGGGGGGCGCTACCTTATTCTTAACTACCTTGCAACGTACGCGGTTGCCGTAGATATCGTTGCCGTTCTTGAGCGTGTCGGTCTTGCGGACGTCTATTCTCACAGAAGAATAGAACTTAAGCGCGCGGCCACCGGGAGTCGTCTCGGGGTTGCCGTACATAACGCCGACCTTCTCACGAAGCTGGTTGATGAACACGACGATACTGTTGCTCTTCGAGATGATCGCAGAGAGCTTACGCATAGCCTGCGACATAAGTCTCGCCTGAACGCCGACGGTCGCCTGTCCCATGTCTCCCTCGATCTCCTGTCTCGGCACAAGTGCCGCAACCGAGTCAACGACTACGATGTCGACCGCGCCCGAGCGAACGAGCTGTTCGGTGATATTGAGCGCGTCCTCGCCGCAGTCGGGCTGAGAAACGAGCAGGTTATTGATGTCAACGCCGAGAGCCTTTGCATATACGGGATCGAGCGCGTGTTCCGCGTCGATGAACGCCGCCTCGCCGCCCGCCTTCTGAACCTCTGCTACGATGTGCAGAGCGACGGTGGTCTTACCCGAGGACTCGGGGCCAAAGATCTCTATAATTCTTCCTCTCGGAACTCCGCCGATGCCGAGTGCGAGATCAAGCGCGATCGAGCCGGTGCTGACCGCCTGAACTTCCATCTGCGCGTTGTCGCCAAGTCTCATTACCGAGCCTGCGCCGTGCTTCTTCTCTATCTGCGAGAGCGCGGTCGCAAGCGCCTTCTTCTTAGCCTCTGTATCATTTGCGGGGATCGCGGAAACCTCAACCTTTTTCTTTTGTGCAGTTGCCATTATAAATTACCTCGTAAAAATCAAATTCATTTAACGGTAGTGTTCTATCTTGAGACCATTATACACCCATTTCCCTCTCTTGTCAATAGCTTTTGCGAAAATATTTTTCCGATTTCGGAATTTTTTAAGACTTTTTTGAAGATTTTAAAAAGTTGATAACTTTAAAATTCCGTTTTTTATAAAAAACACCGCCGCGAGTACGCTCGCGGCGGTAGTTTTATTTTTCTACCGTTATCTCAACGGCAAGTATGCTCTTTCTCTTGACTCCGCTCTCGTCGGGGTAGTAAAAATCGCTGTAGGCGAGCAGAGCCTTGTTCTCGGCGATCGGCAGGATCGTGCAGTTGCAACAGCTTCCCGCGTACTCCCAGAAGTTCGGGCGCTCGGGAACTATATTGCCAAGTCCGCTTCGGTCCGCGTCACTCATTACCTCGAGTCCGCTATCCCACGTATATCCCTCGTCGTCGCTCGCGTAGACGAAAATTCCGGGGCGCGTGATCACAGCAAGCGTCACGCCGCAATCAAGCCTGAGAAGCTGCGGCAGCGCGCCACGATCCTTGAAATACTCGGGCTTGCTCCAGCTCTTGCCGCCGTCGCTCGAGCGTGCAAGGTAGGTCGGTCCCCACTCGGGAGTTCCGCCGAACACGCCGCAGGTGCGAAGCAAGCAGAGCATCGTTCCGTCAGCCATAAATTCGATCGACGGCTCTGAAAATCCGTCGCGCAGATACGCAAAGTGGTCCTTTTCGGCATCCCCCTCGTATCTGATAAAGGAAACGCACTCCCAGCTCTCGCCGTCGTCGGTCGATCTGAGGATATAAGCACCGCCCTTGCCGGTATAAGCGGCGGTCTTTGGATCGCTTCCCTCCTTGTATTCTGCAAGCCAGAGCGTTTTTCCGTCGGGTCCGAGCTTTATGCGCGGTCCGCTGTAGAGTCCCGGAGAGGAGACGATAAGCTCCTTTTCCTCGCCCTGCCAGGAGTCGTAGACCACCTGCGGATCGTAAATCCTGACAAGTCTGTGCTTCCAATCGACTCGTGCCTCGTACTCTTGCGGTTTGCTCTCTCCCTTTTTCAGTCGGGTGAAGAGCAATCCCTTCGGGCAGATGTCGTCAGGGAGCGAGTCCACGTAATAAAGATTATCAAATCCGCCGAACACGTTGGTCGAGATAGCCACGGGGAACGGGAGCGAGTTCTCGTCCTTACTCTTCTGCGGCAGAACCTCGTCGGTCGGTATGCGATAGTTTCCGAACCACTTCGGCTGCTTCATTCCCTTCACGCTCTTTGGCGGAAAGGCTTTCGGCATAAGCATATCACCCTCTGCCGTCGCGTATCCCATCCTTGCAACGTCCTCAGCCGTCGCGGCGACCCAGCTCTTGCCGTTGTCCTCGCTCTTGAGATAGGATTTTCCGCCGTCGATAGCAAACGGCGCGTCGTCCTCGCAGTGAATGGCTATCAGTATATTTCCGTCAGCCGTTCTGTAAAGCCACGGGAATTGCACAAATCCCCAATGAAGCTCCTCAGGGCGTCCTCCCTGATAAACGAGCTGCGGCTTTCCCATAGTTATCTTCATTATATTATATGCCTCCGATACGGGTCAGTTTTCTTCCTCGTAAGCCGAAATATCTATCTTTTTGAGTTCCGCATCCGGAATTCTTCCCTTGGTCTTTTCGTAGTACGCAACGTTGTTTCTGACCATAAACGCGAACTGCGCGTTGGGGTTTCTCTTTTCCTTCTCACACACGAAAAGGAATTTGCGAAGCAGCTCCTCTGAGACCTTGAGCTCGAGTTCAAGATTATTCTTCATTATTTCTTGCCCTTTCCGTCCTTGTTCTTGCGAACCGTCATACTATCCTTGGTGGTCTTCTTATCCGAACGGATGAGAAGGAACGCGCCGATCGCGATACCGATGATAACAACGACGAAGATGATTATTGCGATGATAGTCATCACGTTAGGCTTGTCGTTCTCTTCCTTCTCGGGTGTCTCAACGACAGGAGCATTGGTAGCCTGCTCCTCTTCGTCATCTATCTTCTCGTAGCTGAATTCGACCGTTATAGCCTCACCCGTTCCGGTGACGCTCTTGGTAGCTTCGCCTACGAGCTTATATCCCGATACCTCGGGAGCTTCGATATCCTTTGCCACGCCGACCTCGAGAAGAGCGGCTGCGGGGTTGGTGTAGATCTCGGTGCCGTCCGCATCCTTGCACACGATAGTAACGAGCGACGTCTGAAGCGACTTGATGCCATCCTTGTTCATACCCGCACCCTCGAATGCGCTGTCGCTTACGGTCACGCCCTCGCGGTTCATTCTCACGGTGTCAAGCTCCACGCAATCCTTGAAGAGCCAATCTCCAAGCTCTGCGGGCTTTCCGTTGACGGTAACTGCGTTGAGCTCACGGCAGAACGCGAACGCGCGCACTCCAATAGTAGCAACGCTTGCAGGAAGCTCGATAGCAACGAGGCTCGCGCATCCCTCGAATGCGCTCTCGCCAACGCTCTCGAGTCCTTCCGAGAGATTTACCTCGTCGAGAAGAGCGCAGAACGCAAACGCGCACTTGCCTATCTTCTTTACGTTCTCGTCAAGCTCGACCTCCTCGAGTCTGATGAGTCCGTAAAAAGCGTAATCTCCGACCGAGGTCACGGGTGCGCCCTCGGCTCTGAGTCTTACAGCTTCAATGTAGGGTCTGATAGCCGCCCACGGAACATCTGCAGAGTTCTCTGCGTTCGGCATATCGCCCGAGCCCGTTACGGTGAGCGTTTTTGTGTCCTTTTTATAGCTCCAGCTGAAATCTCCCCATTCGCCTTCTTCATCCTGAGCCGATCCGCCCGAGCAGGCAACGAGACCTACGGCGAGCATAGCCACGGTCAGTGTGAGTGCGATGATCTTAATAAACTTTTTCATTTGACGTTCCTTTCAAAACTATCATTTAATAACTATATATTATATTCTACCACATTCTGTCTCACAAAGCAAGAGATTTCAAAAAATGTTAATATTTTTACTTTTCAAAATCTGCATTATTTTTTAAATTCTGCAAAGCACGTTCGTTCAGCGCACGAAAATCCGACGCTCAGCTTTGTATATTTCGGCTGCCATCTCGATCTTGTTGCGGTAAAATAGCAGATTGACAATAAGGAAAAATGATGTAAAAAAACGAAATTATAGAATTTGAGTATTGACAAATCAAACCGTATATGATACATTTTAAGTGTAATAGGAGAAGTGTTATGCACTCCCAAATCCAGCAAAGGAGAAAAATTATGAAACTTTTCAAAAGAATGATCTCGCTTCTTCTCGTTCTTTGTTTCATCGGCGTTTGTCTCGTCGCTTGCGGTAACAAGCCTGACGGTAACGAAACCGAGGCAAGCGGTGAAGGCAACAACGAGAATAAAGTTACCGAGACCGAAACCAACATTTACGGTGAACCTTCCTTTACCAGTGTTGTTCCCGTACAGGACATTGACTTTGAAGGTGAAGAGCTTACCGTTCTTCTCAGAAATAATGAAGTAACCCTCAGAGAGTGGTACAAGGAGTCCCCCGAGGATGAGCTTGATGAGGCTGTTGCTATGAGAAACGTCGCAGTCGAAGAGACCCTTAACGTCAAGCTCGACTACGAGATCTTCAACTACGGTGAGTGGAATGCAAGTACCGCGTTGGTCAACAGCATGATCTTCGACGACGTTATGCAGGATCTTCACTACTATGACATCGCTGTTCACTGGGCACTCGCAGGCGGTTATGCAAGCATCAGAGACTGCAACGCTAACCTTCTCGACAAGGAGACATTCCCCTACTTTGATTTCAGTCTCCCCTGCTGGAACCAGTCCATCGTAGACACAACCGTTAACAACAGACTCCATCTTATTGCAGGTGACATCAACATTTCTCAGTTCGACTATGCCGTAGTTATCTGGTACAACAAGACTCTCTACGACAAGAAGAAGGATGCCACCGACCACGATGATATTCAGGATCTCGCACTCGAGGGCAATTGGACCTACGACGAGCTCTACAGATGGGCAACCAAGCTTCAGGAGGACTCCAACGGTACTCCCGGCAATCAGGTAGATGACACCTACGGATTTGCAACTCTTATCAATGACAACTTCCAGCCCGTTCCCAAGGATGCGGTTGCCGCAGCGTTTGATATTGACCTTCTCATCGAGAACCCCGACGGAACTCACTCCTACAACATTCTTGGCAACGAAAAGGCAGCAAAGGCGCGTGAGATGTGGATCAACCTGCTTGACGCAAATGGTTCGACAGACGACGCAAGCGTTGCTAACTTCGCTTCCGGTAAGTACCTCTTCTACGCTAATATGATGTATCCCGGCAAGGACGAGAATATGACTATTCGTGAAATGAGCGACAAGTACGGTCTGCTTCCTATGCCTAAGTACAACGCAGATCAGGAGCAGTACTACACCGCAGCTTATGATGCATACTCGCTGATGTCGGTTCTCGACCACTCAGAGAGCACAGTTCCCACCAAGGGCAAGGCTATCTCCGCATACCTCCAGCTCGCGACCGAGGAGTCTTACACCTCCGTTCGTGGCTACTACTTCAACAGAATCGTTAAACCGAAGTACTTCGGTACCGACGACTCTCTTGGAACTGTTACTAAGTCGGTACAGCTCTTCGACATCATCATCAGTAACATAACCTTCGACTTCTGGACCATATATTCCAACCAGCTCGGCGATCTGACTTGGGCTTGGAGAACATCTCTCCTTTCCGATTGGAGCAGCCTTGAGGCTCAGTACCTTTCGAGACAGACAGAGTTCGACGAGAAGCTTCTCGAGATGGACGAGTGGTTCGGTCTCATTGAAGTTGACGACGCAGAATGATCCCGACAGCAAGCAATAGCCGAATAATTTAAAAAAGACCGCCCTTTGCCGTTTCGGCAGACGGGCGGTCTTTTTTACGTTTTGTCAGAAGTTTTAACAATTTTTGTCAACATTATCGGCTTTTTGAGCATTTTTTATCACAAAAAAGATAAAAATTGTGCAATATGCACTTTTGCGTTTGACAATTTTGTAAAATTTGCCTATTGAAGTTTAGACTGTTTTGTTATATAATATATTAGCACCAATCCCCAAATTTTTAAAAAAGGAGAACATTATGAAAATCTTAACAAGATCTATTTGCCTTCTTCTTGTTCTGTGCTTCCTCGGCGTTGCACTGATCGGATGTGGCAAAAAGAACGGTAGCAATGAGACCGATGACGCTGGTAACAACGGCAACAACGGCAACAACGAAGCTACCGAAACCGAAACCAACATTTACGGTGAACCCTCTTTCACAGGCGTAGTTCCTACTACCGACCTTGACTTTGAGGGCGAAGAGCTTACCGTTCTTCTTCGTAACAACGAGGTTACCGTAAGAGAGTGGTACAAGGAGTCCCCTGAGGACGAGCTTGACGAGGCTGTTGCAATGAGAAACGCAGCAGTTGAGGAAACTCTCAACCTCGAGATCAATTACGAGATCATCAACTTTGCAGGTTGGTCCGAGTACATTTCCGGATTTAACGGAATGATTTACGACGACGTTCTTCAGGACCTCCACTACTATGACATCGCTGTTCACTGGGCTCTCGGCGCAGGCTACCAGGATATCAGAGACTGCAACGCTAACCTCCTCGACGAGGAGACCTTCCCCTACTTCGAGTTCTCGCTTCCTTGCTGGAACCAGTCTATCGTAGACACAGAAGTTAACGGCAGACTCCACCTCATCGCAGGTGATATCAACATTTCTCAGTTCGACTACGCGACTGTAATTTGGTACAACAAGACCCTTTACGATCGCGAGAAGGACGCAACCGACCACAATGATATTCAGGACCTCGCTCTCGAGGGTCTCTGGACATACGACGAGCTCTACATGTGGGCTAACAGACTCGCTTCTGACTCCAACGGTACTACCGGCTGGCAGGCAGACGATACTTACGGCTATGCTGAAGGTCCTCAGAACGTTAACACCCAGCCCGTTCCTAAGGACTCTATGGCTGCAGCGTTTGACATCGACCTCCTTCTTGAGAACCCCGACGGAACTCATGCTTACAACATCGTAGGTAACGAGAAGGCTGCAAAGGCACGTGAGATGTGGATCAACCTCCACGAAGCAACCGGTACCTGGGGTAATGGCGGCGCAGTTTCCCACTTCGCTTCCGGTAAGTACCTCTTCTACGCTAATATGATGTATCCCGGTAAGGACGCTAACATGACCATTCGTGAGATGGACGATAAGTACGGTCTGCTTCCTCTTCCTAAGTACGATCTTGATCAGGATCAGTACTACACCGCAGCTTACGACGGATATTCTCTTATGTCCGTTCTCGACCACAAGGAGAGCACCATCCCCACTAAGGGCAAGGCTATCTCCGCATACCTCCAGCTCGCAACCGAGGAGTCCTACACCTCCGTTCGTGGCTACTACTTCAACAGAATCGTTAAGCCGAAGTACTTCGGTACCGATGACTCTCTTGGAACCGTTACCAAGTCTATCCAGTTGTTCGATATCATCATCAACAACATCACCTTCGACTTCTGGACCATTTACTCCAACCCGCTGAACAACCTTACTTGGGTATGGAGAAGCTCTCTCCTCGCTGATGGACTCAGCGTAGAGGCTGCATATCTTGCAAATCAGCAGAAGTTCGACGACGGTCTTAAGTCGATGGACGCTTGGTTCGATCTTATAGAGGATGAAGAAGAAGAATAATTCAACAGCAAAAAAGGTTAACTAAACCACACCGTCACCCTGCTTTCTACGGAAAGCAGGGTGATTTTTTCGTTTCTTTGTGCAAAATGCGACAAGCGAGCTCTTAATTTTGTGATAATTGCCTATTGAAGTTTATTCGGAATTGTTATATAATTATAGTGTGGTAGCACCAAAAAAATCCAAAAAGGAGAAAAACCATGAAACTTTTTAAAAGAACACTTGCTCTTTTGCTGGTTATTTGTTTTGTAGGTCTTGCTCTCGTTGCTTGCGGCAAGAAGCCCAACGGCGACGAAACCGATGCAGGCGAAAACAACGGCAACAACGGCAACAAGGTTACCGAGACCGAAACAAACATTTACGGTGAGCCTTCCTTTACAACAGTTCTCCCCGTAAACGACCTCGACTTCGAAGGTGAAGAGATCGCTATTCTTCTCCGTAACAACGAGGTTACCGTAAGAGAGTGGTACAAGGAGTCCCCCGAGGACGAGCTCGACGAGGCTGTTGCAATGAGAAACGCAGCGGTTGAAGAGACTCTTAACATTGAAGTTAAATATGATATCATCAGCTTCCCCGGCGACTTTCACCAGATGGCTGAGATGGCTAACGGTATGATCATTGATGACGTTGCCAGCGACCTCCACTACTACGATATCGCAGTTCACTTCGCGCTTATCGGCGGATATGCAGATATCAGAGACTACAACGCTAACCTTCTCGACAAGGTTACCTTCCCCTACTTTGATTTCAGCCTTCCCTGCTGGAACCAGTATATCGTAGACACTACAGTCAACAACAGACTCCACCTCATCGCAGGTGACGTTAACATTTCTCAGTTCGACTACGCTGTCGTATTCTGGTACAACAAGACCCTTTACGATCGTGAAAAGGACGCAACCGACCACAATGATATTCAGGACCTCGCTCTCGAGGGTCTCTGGACATACGACGAGCTCTACATGTGGGCTAACAGACTTGCGTCCGACTCCAACGGTACTACCGGCTGGCAGGCAGACGATACCTACGGCTACGCAGAGATGCAGGCTAACAACAACACTCAGCCCGTTCCGAAGGACGCGATCGCTGCAGCGTTCGACATCGACCTGCTTATCGAGAATCCCGACGGAACTCACGCGTTCAGCATCGCAGGTAACGAAAAAGCTGCACAGGCACGTGAGATGTGGATCAACCTCCACGAAGCAACAGGTACATGGAGCGGCGGCGGTAGCGTTAACAACTTTGCTTCCGGAAAATATCTTTTCTGGTCCGCTGAGATGTATCCCGGCAAGGACGCCAATATGACCATTCGTGAAATGGACGACAAGTACGGTCTGCTTCCCATGCCTAAGTTCGATGCAGATCAGGAGCAGTACTACACCGCTTCTTACGACGGATATTCTCTGATGTCGGTTCTTGACCACGCGGAGAGCACCATCCCCACCAAGGGCGACGTTGTTTCTGCATTCCTCCAGCTCTCGACCGAGGAGTCTTACACCTCCGTTCGTGGCTACTACTTCAACAGAATCGTTAAGCCGAAGTACTTCGGTACCGACGACTCTCTCGGAACCGTTTCTAAGTCGGTTCAGCTCTTCGATATCATCATCAGCAACATCACCTTCGACTTCTGGACAATTTACGCACCTCAGCTTGGTCAGCTTACTTGGGTATGGAGAACCTCTCTCCTTCCCGATTGGGACACTATGGAGACTCAGTACATCTCCAGACAGTCCGAGCTTGACGAGGCACTTCGCTCGATGGACGAATGGTTCGATCTTATCGAGTCTGAGGACGAATAATAGTTCAACGCATAAACTATCCACCCTGCTCTCAACTGAGCGCAGGGTGGATTTTTGCTCTCTCTTTGTGCAAAATGTGACAATTCGAAATTTATTTTTGTCATAATTGCCTATTGAAGTTTGTCAGAGTTTATTATATAATATATTAGGACTACCCTAAAAATAAACAAAGGAGAAATTGTATGAAACTTACCAAAAGAATACTCGCTCTTATGCTTGTTCTCTGCTTCATCGGCCTTGCTCTCGTAGCTTGCGGCCCTAAGCCCGGAAGTAACGAAACCGATGCTGAGGGAAATAACGGCAACGGAAACGCCAAGGATACCGAGACCGAGACCAACATCTACGGCGAACCTTCATTCACTACTGCTATTCAGTATGAAGACCTCGACTTCGAGGGTGAGGAGCTCGTAATGCTTCTCAGAAACAACATTCAGAACACAAGAGAATGGTACAAGGAGTCCCCCGAGGACGAGCTTGACGAGGCTATCGCGATGAGAAACGAAGCTGTTGAAGAGTCTCTTAACGTCGAGATCACCTTCGAATTCCTCGACGGTAACGGAAGTGACCACAGCGCGTACGTAAACGGACTTATGTCCTACATCTCTACCGACGTTCAGTCCGACCTCCACTACTACGATATCGGCTGTAACTTCTCTTACTACACCACCTCTGCCCAGATCCGCGACTATGCGGCTAACTTCTTGGACACCCAGCAGTTCCCCTACTTCGATTTCTCTCTTCCCTGCTGGAACCAGACCATAATCGAAGACACCACCTTCAACGGCAGACTTCACTACGTAGCAGGCGACTCCAACATCTCGATGTTCGACGCTGCTATGATCATGTGGCACAACAAGACTCTCTACGATGAGAAGAAGGATGCTACCGACCACGAGAATATGCAGGACCTCGCTCTCGAGGGCCTTTGGACATACGATGAGCTCTACAGATGGGCTGCCATCTTCGACGACTCCAACGGTACTGCAGGAAAGCAGATCGACGATACTTACGGCTTCGGCGCGTACGGTGCGAACCCCTGCCCTGCTGACTGTCTCCCCTACGCTTGGGACATTACACTCCTTGTTGAAAACAACGACCAGACCCACGAGTTCAATATCGTAGGTAACGACAAGGCTGAGACCGCTCTTGAAAGATACAGAAATCTTATGGCAGCTAACGGCTCTACTATGTCCGCAGGCATCAGCGCTAACACCGCTAACTTCGCTGCAGGTCACTACATATTCTACAACGACAGACTTTTCTGGAACTACGAGCAGAATATGATGATTCGTGAGATGGACGACAAGTACGGTCTTCTTCCTATGCCTAAGTACGACATCGATCAGGAGCAGTACGGCACCACCTCTCAGGACTATTACAACCTCTATATGATCATCGACCACTCAGGAAGCACCATTCCTACCAAGGGTGAGGCTATCTCTGCATTCCTCCAGCTCGCTAACGAAGAGTCCTACACCGGCGTTCGCGGTTACTACTTCAACCGCGTCATTAAGCCTAAGTTCTTCGGAACCGACGACTCTGAGGGTACTGTTACAAAGTCGGTCGCTCTGTTCGATATCATTATCTCCAACATCGAGTTCGACTTTATGACCATCTACTCTATGCCGCTTAACAA
>JAFTKL010000087.1 GCA_017453285.1 Clostridia bacterium
GATTTCGTCACCGACTTCAGCAGGCGCGTGTTCGTGGCTCTTTGCGAGCTTGAGAGAAGCGAGGCGGGATACTCAAAGGCGATGCTCGGTCAGATGTTCGACGTCGACGAGATGGGACGGATAGAGAAGATCGAGATAGACCGCAGACGGCTTGCGAGAAACGACAGAGAGGTATTCCTTGCGTGCATCGAAGGCATAAAGCAGGAAAAGGCGAAGCTTTGCGAGCGCGCGGATGACGATCCTTTTGCTGATCTGCGGCGCAAGCAAGAGGAACTGAAAAACAAAAAGAAAGATAAAAATACATAAACGGAAGGTATAAAAATGTCTGAAATCGAAGTAAAAGAGGAAAACGTAAAAACAGAGGTAGATATCGACGAGATAATCGAAAAGGGAAAGCAGGGCAAGCTTTCCGAAAACGACCTTGACAGAGTTGTCGAGGAGATGGATCTCGACAAGTTCTACGACACACTTGAGGACAACGGAATTCAGCTCTCTGACGAGATATCCTCGAGCGAGATGAGCGAGATCGAGTCCGAGGTTGAGGCGTTCAGCACAAGTGACAATATGGAGAGAATACTCGAGCAGGAGGGCCTTGCAGTTGATGACCCCGTTCGTATGTATCTCAAGGAAATAGGCAGAGTTCCGCTGCTCACCGCCGACAGAGAGCGCGAGCTTGCGGAGGTTATGACCAACGAGGCATCCACCGAGGCAGATAAAGAGGCGGCTAAGAAGGAGCTCGTTGAGGCAAACCTCAGACTCGTTGTAAGTATCGCAAAGAGATACGTAGGCAAGGGAATGTTCTTCCTCGATCTTATCCAGGAGGGCAATCTCGGTCTTATGAAGGCTGTTGACAAGTTCGACTACAGCAAGGGCTATAAGTTCTCGACCTATGCGACCTGGTGGATCCGTCAGGCTATCACCCGAGCTATCGCAGATCAGGCAAGAACCATTCGTATCCCCGTTCATATGGTAGAGACTATCCACAAAGTATCCAGATATTCCCGTCAGATGCTTCAGGAGCTCGGACGCGAGGCGACCGCTGACGAGATCGGTGAGAAGATGGGTATGAGCGCGGAGAAGGTGCGCGAGATCATGAAGATAGCGCAGGATCCCGTCTCGCTCGAGACTCCTATCGGTGAGGAGGAGGACAGCCATCTCGGCGACTTCATTCCCGATGAGGAGACTCCCGCTCCCTCGGATGCAGCGGCGTCGACGATTTTGCGTGAGGTCATCGAGCGCGAGCTTCACACCCTCACCCCCAGAGAAGAGCACGTCATCAAGCTCCGTTTCGGACTTTATGACGGACGCACCAGAACTCTTGAAGAGGTAGGTAAGGAGTTTGACATCACCCGTGAGCGTATCCGTCAGATCGAGGCAAAGGCTCTCAGAAAGCTCCGTCACCCGAGCAGAGCAAGACATTTGCGCGGATTTCTTGACTGATCTGCGCTAAAAATCGTCGCTTTGCATAAATCTGTACTTTCTAAATTGTATAATAATCCACTTGACTTTTTGGAAAATTTGGTATATAATATTTAGTGATATATTATCGGCACTTGTGCCGGATTGAATATTCGGGAGGAAAAAATGAAAAAGAGAGTATTTTGTCTCCTTTTGAGCGCACTTATGATAGCATTCTGCTTCGTCAGCTGTGCAGAGAAAAACAGAGAAGAGGTTATGATAGAGATCGGTGAGAAGGCGTCCGAGGGCGCTGTTACCCTTTCTATGTATCTCATCTCCGAAAAGCCTGTAAGCGCAGAGCAGGAGAAGCTTATGGAAGAGGCTGTAAATGCGATCACTGAGAAGGAATTCAAGGTTCGCATGGACCTCAGATATTTTACGCCTGAAGAATACTACGCAAGACTCGAGGCTGACCTTGCCGAGCAGAAGCGTTTCTATGCAAACGAAGGCGTAGGTAAGAAGGACGAAGAGCCCGTATACATTGATGAAAACGGACTTCCTCAGACCTGGTTCCCCTCTATCGAGGAATTCGGCGTAGATATATTCTATTTCAGCGGATATGACAGATATCTTAATTATGCTGACTCGGGATATCTCAGAGATCTTTCTACTCAGATCGACGGTACCGCTAAATCGCTGAAGGCAGTTATCAATGCTAAGCTTCTTCAGCAGGTAAAGGCACTCAACGGTAAGTACGATATGGTTCCCGTAAACCGTGCTATCGGCGAGTATACATACATTCTTCTCAACAAGGATGTCCTCAAGGGTACTCAGTACTCTGCAACAGACATCAACTCGCTCGTTGATGAGGATTGTCAGGACCTTCTTGGTCTTGTTGGTGAGGTATTCGACGACGAGTACGTTCCGCTCAAGTCCTTCACAGGCGAGCTTGACCTTATCGATACCGAGTTCTTCGGAGCTGATGCAAACGGATATATTACCGATGATTTCTCTGTTCTCGCAGGTACGTACAACAGTGCATGGAACTACGGCGCAGCAGGCTCTTATCCTGAAATGAGCAACATTCTTGCTACCAAAAACAATGGCAGACTCAGCGTTGCTGAGCAGATCAAGGTTCTCAAGGGATACGAATTCGCAGGCTACTACGGAACCGAGGCAGACGCGGATAAGCCCTTCGCAGTTGGCTATATCAAGGGAGGTCCCGAGATCGCAGAGGTTTACGGCGACGACTACGAGATTATTCCCGTAGCACTTCCCACTATCGAGACCGAGGACGTTTTCGAGCATTGTTTTGCAGTTTCCGAAAAGACCAACAGCGAGCTTAAGAGCGCGCAGATCCTTAACCACCTCAACACCAATGAGGAGTTCCGTAACCTTATCCTCTACGGTATCGAGGGCAAGAACTACGTTTGGACCGATGCAGTCGGTGCTGACGGCAACCTTATCATCGACGAGAACGGTGAGCCCTATAAGGTCGTTACAAGACTTGACGACAAGGAAGAGCTTATCTACGATATGGATGTTTATAAGACCGGTAACGTAATTCTCGCTTATCCCGCAGATTCCGAGAATCCTCTTGCACGTGAGTATGCTCTCCAGCAAAATCACGATCTTCAGATCGAATACACCATAGGCTTTGATCTTTACATAGCAAAGCTCGTTAAGGCAGAGAAGGATTTCGATCCTGCAACTGCACCCGTAGACAAGAACAATCCCGATGCAGAGCCCAAGAAGCCTGATCACGTTGACATTGATTCTATTAAGGCAGTAAGCGTAGCTTCCAAGAATTTCGAGGAAAAGATCAATGCGGCAGCTACCGCGGATGAGCTTGACGCTGTATTCGCAGAAATCGAGGCTTATCTCGATAGCGATGAGTTGAAGGCGGCACTTGATATGCCCGGCAATGAGGAAGAAGAGCCTGAGGTTGAAGCTCCCGAGACTCCTGAGGGTGAAACACCCGATGGCGAGGGCGCAGGAGAGGAAGCTCCCGAAGAAGAGCCCGAGGAAGAGAAGGTATACACCTCTATCGCATTCTTCTACGATAAGTGGCTTGCTTCCAAGTCTCTCAAGGTCGTTGCACCTGCAGCTTGATCAATAAAAACAAAAAATGGGCGGATATCCGCCCATTTTTTAAAGGAGAAAAATGAATTACACCTATTGCATATGGGACTTCAACGGCACGCTCTTCGACGATATCGATGCGGGCATCAAGGCGGTCAACACCCTGCTTTCCGAGCGCGGACTTCCCACGCTTGATAGCAAGGAGAGATACCACGAGGTTTTTGATTTTCCCATAATAGATTATTACAAGAGAATAGGCTTTGATTTCGATAAAGAACCTTACGAGGTCATAGCACCTCTGTGGGTGGAGCTTTATCTGGAACATTCCAAACACTCGGGACTCTTTGAGGGTGTCATCCCCGCGCTCGATTTCTTAGAGTCGCAGGGTGTCAAGCAAAGCGTGCTGTCGGCATCCGAACTGAAAATGCTAACAGGACAGCTCAAGGACCTCGGAATATACGACAGATTTGAGGAGATAATGGGCATAGACAACATCTATGCCGAGTCGAAGCTTGCACTCGCGTCGGCTTGGAAGGAAAGGCACGCGGGCGAGCGGGTAATGTTCGTCGGCGACACGACGCACGACTACGAGACCGCAGAGCTTCTCGGCGCGGATTGCTACCTTATCAGCGCAGGACATCAGCCTGCGCACAAGCTGTTGGCGGCAGGGGACAACGTAAAAGTTTTTCCGAGTCTTAGCGCACTTATCGAACATTTAAAAAATGGCTGAGCACCTCAGCCATTTTTTTGTTTCTCTGTCGCGACCTTTCGTCTCGTTCTGTTCAGATGCCGCTCGAAGCTTCCGCTTGAGATGAATTCCGCAAGCACGTACTGATCGAGCACGGGAACCGAGCAGGAGAACATCCCGAGCTTTTCCTCGTAAAGTGACATCAGCGATCTCGGCAGTATCATATATCCCATTCGCATCGAGGGCGAGAGGCTTTTCGAAAATGTGTTGATGTATATCACCGAACCGCGCGTGTCGAGCGAGTAGAGCGGATCGATCGGATGCCCGGGGATGAAGAACTCGCTGTCAAAATCGTCCTCGATAATAAACGAGTCGTTCCGCTCTGCCCACTTGAGATATTCGTATCGCTTTGAAATCGAGGTCGTAACGCCCGACGGATAGCTGTGAAAGGGAGTGACGTGAAGCACGTCGAAGTCTTTGGTGGAAAGCTCCTCGGTCTCAATTCCGTCCTCGCCGAAGGTCAGAGGGCAGACGCTTGCGCCCGCGCCGAGATAGACCGCGCGGATCTGCGAGTAGGACGGGTCCTCAATGCCGTATATTTTGTCGCGTCCGAGCAGCTTTACCGCGATCTCGTAGAGCTGCTCAGAGCCCGAGCCAATGACGATCGCGTGCGGATCGGCTACCATTCCTCGATAGCGGTATAAATAGTCCACAAGCGCGTTTCGAAGCACGGCACAGCCCTTTGAGGGCGAGCGCACGAAAAGCTCCTCTCCGCGCTCGGAAATGACTCTGCGGAGCGTTTTAAACCAAAGCGAGTATTCAAAATCGCGCTCTTTTGGAAGTTCGTGCTCTTCGCGCATATGCCGCACGGGCGGCAGAGCTTGGCTTAGCGGGGCGCTCGAGAGACGGTCGATGTGCGAGACGAAATATCCGCTCCGCTCGCGCGTGTAGATGTATCCCTCGTCTTCAAGCATCGCGTATGCGCGCTCGACCGTGACGAGACTCACGCCTCGCATATCCGCCATAACGCGCTTAGATGGGAGCTTGTCATTTGCCTCAATCTCGCCTGCAAGTATTTTGTTTCTCAGTTCAAGATAAAGTGAGTAATATTTCTTCTGATCTTTCATCTGGTATTATAAAATTCTCCGAATTTGATTATTTACATATGTCCACATATAGATTATAATATAAAAAAAACAAAATGTAAAGAGGTATTTTCAATGTCTTACAAAAAAGTTCTCACAATTCAGGATATTTCCTGTGTAGGTCAGTGCTCACTGACGGTTGCACTTCCCATAATTTCCGCGTGCGGCGTCGAGACCTGCGTTCTGCCCTCTGCGGTACTCTCGACTCACACGGGCGGCTTTAAGGGCTACACCTTTCGCGATCTGACCGAGGATATGCCCGCCATCCGCGAGCATTGGGAAAAGGAAGGCATTAAATTTGACACTATATATACAGGCTACCTCGGAAGCACCAAGCAGATCGACTACGTAAAGGACATCTTCGCGTCGGGCTCTAAGGAGGGCACGCTCAAGGTCGTCGATCCCGCTATGGCGGATAACGGCAAGCTCTACATCGGCTTTGACGCGGCATTCGTGGATGCGATGAAGGGACTTTGCGCAGAGGCTGATTTCATTCTCCCTAACCTCACCGAAGCGGCATTCCTTACCGATATGCACTACGAGGACGGAAGCGATCGCCGCTACGTTGACGAGATAATGGATAAACTCATCGCGCTCGGCTGCAAGAATATCATCCTCAAGGGACTTCCCTCGAAGAACGGCAACTACATCGGAATTCTTATGTACATTGACGGCAAGATGGACTACTACGAGCACGAAAAGCTCCCGAATAGCTGTCACGGAACGGGTGACATCTACGCGGCGGCATTCGTTGGCGCACTTTCGAGAGGAAAGAGCGCGAACGAGGCGGCAAGGATTGCGGCAGAGTATGCACTTGAGTGCATCAGAGAGACCGCAAAGCTTGATAACCATTGGTACGGCGCGGCATTCGAGCTCGCAGTTCCTAAGCTCATAGAGCTCCTCAAATAATAAAAAAGCGGAGAAGGGCGTGTAAAATTAGCGGAGAAATCGCAGAATCTTTCACCAATACATGGTAGGGGCGAACTGTGTTCGCCCGCGGGCGTTCACAGAACGCCCCTACGGATAAACAAAAATTGATATGCAGAAAGCAAAGATTAACCCCGACAGATTTTCAAGGTCTGTCGGGGGTCGTTTATTCAGTTAGATAAATTGGAATTTATCGCTATTTAAGTTCATCCAACAAAGTATCAAAACGACTTGCTTCATCATAAGTCATTTTGTACCAAGAACCGCCTTTGACCCTGATAAACATATTACCATCATGGTAGATAGTTAAAACATCACCGTTTTCATATTTAAGAGAAATGACCCAAGTCATGCCAGCATATTCATTGGGGTTTTCTTCAAAGTTGCTCTCTAAGTTCAAGGTTGACAAATAATCAACGATTGCTTTTGCGTCTGCCCCGCTAAATGAATAGTTATATCCTTCGGGTAGAGAAGAAACATCGATATTGACTACGTTTCCTTCCGCTAATAGCTGACCTCCTTGCACTTGTTGCGGTTGCTGACTACATCCGACAATGCCCAACACGCAGATACATACCAATACTATTGCTATAATTTTTTTCATTTCGTTTACCTCGTTCAACAAATTCTTATTTATCCTTCTGTTTTATCGTCAGTTTCGCCTTTGTATTACAAAGGCATTGGGCAAAGCCCATGCCCCTTTATGTAGGGCGGGGGTTTACTCCCGCCGTTACTTCAATCTAAACCGTTTGTTGCGGCGGGAGCAAGCCCCCGCCCTACGGTGTAACCTCATTATAACACAAATCGGCAGAGAAAACAATATCTCTGCCGATATTTATATGTGTATCCGTAGGGGAGACCTGCGGTCTCCCGCGGGCGAACACACAGCAAGCAACTAAGTTTGCTTTGCAAACTTGAGTTCGCCCCTACCGTGTTCCGAAAACATCCTTATGAGAACGCTCC
>JAFTKL010000088.1 GCA_017453285.1 Clostridia bacterium
ACAGCGTAGAGGGTGACTACACCAGAGTCAGCGGTTCCGAGGTTGAAAAGCTCGCAGGCGGCGAGGGCTCGGGAAGAGTTCAGAGATAATCGACGATAAATTACCCGAAATGCTCCCCGTTTTCTAAAAATGGGGAGCATTTTAAAAAAGTTTTTAGTTCTTATAAAAAAGTCCTTGACAAAATTGAATTTTTGGATTATAATATTAAAGTCGCTGGTGTAGCACAGTCGGTAGTGCAGCTGATTCGTAATCAGCAGGTCGTGTGTTCGAGTCACATCACCAGCTCCAAAAACCCGAGAACGCAGTTCTCGGGTTTTTACTTTTTCACTATTCTCTATTCTCTATTCACTATTCACTCTTCCAAACTATTCGTAATTTATCATTTGACATTTAAAAAAAGATGTGGTATAATGTATTGATAAATCTTTCAGGAGTAATTATGAATCTTTGTGATATTAAAACGATAAAACAAGTTATGGCGATGTTCTCGCTTAACTTCAGAAAAGAATTCGGTCAGAACTTCCTGACCAACAATATGGTAGTTGAGGATATTGCCGACAACTGCTGTATCGATGCAAACAGCACAATACTTGAGATAGGACCCGGCATCGGATCACTTACGCGTGAGCTCTCTTTGAGATACAAAAACGTGGTCGCGCTTGAGATCGACCACGGTCTTATTCCCGTACTCAAGTACACGCTTGATACCTGCCACAATGTCAAGGTCATCAACGAGGACGTTATGAAAGCGGATCTTGGAGCTATCCTCGCGCCCTACTTTGCCGAGGGTCCCGTGTCGGTCTGCGCAAATCTTCCTTATTATATAACAACCCCGATACTGATGAAGCTGCTTGAGTCGGCACTTCCCTTTGAATATATCACCATAATGATACAGTCCGAGGTCGCCGACCGTCTGTGCGCGACGCCCGGTGACAAGAACTGCGGCGCGATCACCTCGGTGCTCAATTACTACGGTCAACCCGAGAAGCTCTTCACGGTAACGGCTGACAATTTCATCCCCGCACCCAAGGTAGATTCCTCGGTCGTGCGCATAAAGCTCCACCGTGAGAAGCCCTACAAACCCATCGACGAGGCTACCTTCTTCCGCACTATCCGCGCCTCGTTCGAGCAGCGCAGAAAGACTCTTCCAAACTCTTTAGCCTCTGTTTTTGGTGAGCTTTCCAAGGAAGAGCTCACCGAGATAATTGTAAAATGCGGTTATGAGCCCACCATCCGCGGCGAGAAGCTCGGAGTTGCAGATTTCGTCACACTCTCCGACGAAATATTCGCAAGAATTAAGGACAATAAATAATATTATTGTATTTTTCATCACATTTTCAGACATCAAAACGCTATTATCAGCACTACAACAATATTGTACTATTCAGCACAATTAAAACCGCAATTACAAAAAATATCCGACACGCCGTGTCGGATATTTTTTGTTTTATGGTCTTGAATTATCGATCTTATTCATAAGATGTCTTCCGACGCTCGCCATATATGCAAGCTCGCCGACCGCGAAATCCTCACCGACGTGCTTGAGCCGATCGCCCACCCACTTGGAGTTTATCTCGTAGGTGAAGTCGCCATCATAGTCGATCTCACCAAGCGCGCGCGTCACCTCGTTCCAATCTATCTTTCCCATAAACGGAAGCTGATGCGCGTCTCCGCGGTAGTCGTTGTCGTGAACGTGAAGAGAGTGGAGTCTCGAATGTCCGAGCGCTCTCACGAAATCCCACGGCTCTTCCTTGCCACCCGAGGGAAGCCCCGCGTGTCCGATGTCAAGGCAGGCAACGATAGAGTCGCTGTCAAGGCTATCTACGTAGCGGATAAATTCCTCACTCTTAGAGCAGGTATCGTGGATATGTATCCAACGGCGCTCGTCCATCTGGAACATATTCTCGACCGCGATCTTTATTCCGAACTTCTCCGCTATCGGTATAAGCTCGCGATAGTACCACATATTTATCTCGAAGATCTCCTCCTCGCGTCCCTCATAGCGCATATAATGCACGGGATGCACCACCGCCACGTCAGCTCCGAGAAGCGCCGAAACCTCGATAGATCTCTTCATTACGGGCATAACGAAGCCGTTGAAATGCTCCTCGTTATCCCAATCCGAAAACCAGAAGGGCGTGTGCGTCTGCACGATCGGAAGTCCCTCGCTCTCATAAATAGCTCGGATGCGAGCCGCCTCCTCGGCGTATTTCTCGCTATTGAAGATATGCTTTGCATCCGCCATATTGCAAAGGCAGTAGTCAGCCGCGTCAAAGCCTGCAGCCTTTACGTACTTTGCAGTTTTTTCCTCGCCGTACAGATCTCTGACGCCTCGGATATTCATTGTAAGTCTCATTTTGACAGCACCTTCATCATCTCGTCGGTCGCCCTCTCCGCGTACTCATCGAACTTACCCTGATCGCGCAGATAGAAGAGCAACGTGTATCTGTCTCTCATAATGAGTGCTCGATGGATACCGTCGATCATTATCTGTCTGTCGGTGACCGTAGGCGGAACGTCCATCTTTACGCAGAATTCCTCAACTGCATCGAAGTACGGAATGTACTTCTCGATAAGCTCGCGAAGATGCGCATCCTCGGTCTCCTTGTAGATCATCTTATACATAATAGCAACGAGTCTGGTCGCCTCGCAGACCTCAAGTCCGTGAAGCTGAGGACGGTTGCCGTGCTCGATATCGTAAAGCTCCCAAGCGTGCGCGATTATATGCTCACATCCCGATGCAGGGCGGGAGTTACCCGTGAACGCCATGCCGAGACCTGTAACGAGGAAGCCGTCCATAATATTCTTTATGCACTCCTTGTCGCGACTTGCAAGATTGTAGCCGTTCTCAAGGCACTTATTGGTCGCGTCGATAACGTCAGCGGCGATCTTCTCGCAGTAGTACTCTCCCGAGTAGTCTCTTGCGAGCTCCCAATCAAGAATTCCTATGTACTTACCGAACATATCACCGATACCCGCGAGCATCATCTTGAAGGGCGCGTCCTTGAGGATATCGAGGTCGCCGATGACGTACTTCGGGGTGGTACACTGAACGGTACTCTTCGATCCGCTGTGAAGAAAGGGCGTGCCAGCAGAGGCGTAGCCGTCCATCGAGGGCGCGGTGCCCACAATACCGTAAGGCAGACCGAGTCTGTAGCTTGCGAGTCTGCAGGAATCGTTGACGGTACCCGAGCCGACAGCGAGAATGAAGTCGGGAAGGTCGGAATAAGCAAAGAAATTGGGCTTTGCACCCGGATCGTTAGCAAAAAGCACGATCTTACCGAGAGTTTCTACGTTGGGGAGAACTACCTCTCCCTCAAGAACGAGCGTGCGGTGATGCTTTCCACAGTCCTTGAGTATCTTCTCGACCGCCTCACCTGCCGCACGGTAGGTCCTCTCGTCTGCTACTACGTATATCTTGTTGTAATCCTTAAGTATTTCGGGGATCTTATTTATCGCGCCCGAGGAGATCTCAAAGCCCTCGAGCGGAGCCTTATGGCTGCCCATAGCACAGTTACACTTGAATTCGATCATTTTATTTTTCCTCCTTATCGCAAAGTGCCGCGCCGATGACCGTTGCAAACTGAGATTTTTCGGGGATTATAAACTTAACACCAAAGAGCGGCTCAAGTCCCTCGAACACGTTTGCCACCGCCTTGATAGCGGTGAGATTACCCGTGAGCACCACGTTTTTCAAATTATAGCTTCTTGCGGCGAATACCGCGAGCATCGCAATAGTCTCGCCGACCATATTGGCAATACCGAGCGCGATATCGTTCTGGCTTGCGATATCCGACAGCTTTCCGAAGTTGGACGCAGTCAGCTCGTCGTTTATCTGAAAGGAATTGTCGCTTGACATATCCTTGATGCGAAGGTCGACGTTGCCGAGGTCTCCCTCCTCGCAAAGCTGCTCGAGATGCTCGATGGTGTCAACTCCGATCATCTTCTTAGAAAGTCCGAGCAGAGTGCCGCCGCCGACACCCGTACCGCCGAGGTACTTGGTAAGTATACGGTCGCCCTCGCGCTTTGCGTGCATAAGCGCAGTACCCGTTCCCATACTGACAACTATAGCCTCGTCAAGTCCCGAGAGGTAAAGTCCGCCGTTGCCGACGGAGGTGAACTCCGAGACCTTCTCGCACTTGAGCGAGTAGAGCGGCTTATCTATAAAGGACGAGCCAACGCCCGTCATCAGAACTCGGTCGATATCCTCGAGCGCGAGTCCGTTTTGCATCGTAAATTTACCGAAAGCGCCGTAGACCGAGGTGATCGCATCGGTAGCGCGCACGAAGATGGGCTCGATGAGCTCGACCTGCGCGCCGTCTGTGCGGATACCGACGATCTTGGTCGTGCTTCCGCCTATGTCTATTCCTATAACAGTACGCATAGAAACTCCTCCTTTTGCAAAATAAATGAGTATCCAATCAAAAACATTATAACACATTGTTGAAAAAAAATCAAGAATGTGTTATAATATTGTCATCGAATATTTTTTGAGGTGCTTTATGGAATTCAAAAACCCCAACACTGACGTAATAAAGAGCAAAAAGCTTTATATTTTTGATATGGACGGAACGATCTATCTCGGCGGCAGACCCTTCGATTTTGCCAAGAGATTTATCAAAAACCTCCGTGCGAGTGGCCGCCGCGTGCTTTTCTTCACGAACAACGCCTCTCACACCTCGCCCTTTTACCTGCGGAAGCTCGAGCGACTCGGATTTGAGCCGGGCGAGGACGAGATAATGACCTCAGGTGACGTAACGCTTGAGTTTCTCAAGAGACACCGCGCAGGCAAAAGCGTTTATCTTGTCGGCACCGACGAGCTCGTCGAGGAATATGCCGCTAAGGGTATAAATCTCGTCAACGGAATGGCCGACCCCAGACACGCGGATATAGTTATCACGAGCTTTGATACCTCTCTCACCTACGAGAAGCTCAATATCGCCTGCCGACTTATACGTAACGGCGCGGAATATCTCTCCACCCACCCCGATTTCAACTGTCCCACCGAGGACGGCTTTATTCCCGACAGCGGTGCTATCGCCGCGCTCGTGACCGCGTCGACCGGCAAGACTCCTACATATTTCGGAAAGCCCTACAAGGAGACGGTCGAGATGATCGGCGAGGCTACCGGATTTGCGCGCGACGAGATGTGCATCTTCGGTGACCGCCTTTACACCGACATCGCGCTCGGCAAGAGCTTTGGCGTAACCTCGGTGCTCGTTCTTTCGGGCGAGACCACCGAAGAGGACGTTGACGCGGCTCTTCCCAAGGATAAGCCCGACTTTGCATTTGCATCGCTTGACGACGTTGACAAGCTGATGTTCTGATATCGTAAAAAAGAGGAATTATTTATGGCTTTTGATGCAGGAATGCTGTCCTGTACGCTCGCGGAGTTGAGAAAAACGGCTCTCGGCGCGAGAATTGAAAAGGTATATCAACCCGAGCGAGACGAGATAGTTCTGCAGATGCGCTCCTTTGAGGGTGGCAAGCGACTGCTTATAAACGCAGGCTCGAACAATCCGCGTATCGGATTTTCCGAGATACAGAAGGAAAATCCGCAAAATCCGCCGATGTTCTGTATGCTCTTGCGCAAATATCTGCAGGGCGCGAAGCTCGTCGAGATAGATCAGGCTGACTTCGACCGAATTGCGTATCTCGGCTTTGAGACAAGAGACGAGATGGGCTTTGAGTGCCGCAGATATCTCATCGCAGAGCTGATGGGAAAGTACAGCAATCTTATTTTTGCCGACGGAGACAAGAAAATAATAACCGCTATGCGCACCTCTGACCTCTCGTTTGACAGCGTGCGTCAGCTCCTTCCGGGAATGGTCTACGAGCTTCCGTCCACTATGGGAAAGATCAATCCGCTTCACGTGACCGAGGAAGAATTCCTCGCGTTCGTAGCCGCTTCTCCGCGTGAGCGCGCGTGCGACAAGCTCTTGGTCTCGACCTTTATGGGCGTTGCGCCCGTGGTCGCAAGAGAGATAGTCTTCCGCGCGACCGGACACACCGACACGCCCGTAGGATATTGCTTTGCCGACGACCTGTGGAGAGAATTCTCAGCCGTCGTGCGAGCAATAAATGAGAGCGGCTTCTCCCCCTGCCTTGTGCAGAACGGCGAGGAGAGCGTGGAGTATTCTTTTATCCCGATCTCGCAGTATGGCTCTTACGAAGTCAAGCAATTTGAGAGTGCAGGCGCGCTTCTCGATGCGTATTTTGCGAGCCGAGACAACAAGCAGAGAGTCCATCAGCGCGCGTCCGACATCCTGCGCCTCTTGACCAACGCAGAATCGAGAATACGCAAGAAGCTCGAGCTACAGAGCGCAGAGCTCAAGGCTTGCGACGAGGGAGACACCTACCGAAAATACGGAGATCTCATTACCGCAAATCTCTACCGCCTGCCCAAAAAGGCTGATTTTGTCGAGCTTGAGGACTGGGAGGCGATGGACGACGAGGGCAACTGCCCGACGCTCCGCATAGAGCTCGACTCGAGAATGTCGGTCTCCTCGAACGCACAGAGATTTTACAAAAAATACGCCAAGAGCAAGACCGCAAAGGTCGAGCTTGCAAAGCAGATAGAGATCGGCGAGAGCGAGCTTGAGTACATCTACACTGTATTCGAGGCTCTCACGCGCGCCGAGTCGCCTGCCGACCTCTCCGAGATACGTGACGAGCTCTTCCGCTCGGGATACGCTTCGAGGATGAAGAACTACGCGGCGCACAAGCAAAAAGCTCCCGTCGTTATGCAATTCGAGACACCCGACGGAATGAAAGTACTTTGCGGAAAGAACAATATTCAGAACGAATACATCACCCACCGCCTTGCAGAAAAACAGGACTATTGGTTCCACGCACGCAAAACACCGGGATCGCACGTATTGCTCGTCACCGAGGGGCGCGAGCCGACAGACCTTGACTTCACCACCGCCGCCGAGATAGCTGCGTACTATTCAAAGGCAGAGGGCGACAATATCGCGGTCGACTACCTGCTCGCGCGCCACGTCAAGAAGCCCGCAGGCTCAAAGCCGGGATTTGTGATCTACCACACCAACTGGACGGCGTACGTGACACCGAACGCAGAAAAGATCGCGGCACTCAGAAAGAAATAAAACGCTAATGGGGCTATTTCATTTAGCGCAGAACAAAATCACGCCTTCTGCATCTAAATGAAGCAGCCCTTTTTTGTATAAAAATGTAAAATTCCCTCAAAATATTTTAGCACGCTAAAACAAAAGTAAAAAAATACAAAAAATGCTTTCTAAATTATAATATATTGTCGAAAAAAGTATAGACTTTTTGAAAATTATGTGTTATAATATATCCGTATGATTAAATTATAATGAGGTATTGTGGCGATGTTGGATCTGCAAAAAGCAAGCATGTTAAAAAGAATATCAGCGTTCATTCTTGACGTCATTCTGCTTGCCGTCGCGATCACTGGCTTTGCTTTTTTCCTCTCCGCCGTTACGGGATTTGACTCCTATAACGAGAAGTTCAACGAGATAGAAGCATCCTACGCACAGCAGTACGGAGTCGACTTCGGAATGACCTATGAGGAATACGAAGCCCTCTCGGAAGAGCAAAAGAAAAACTACGAACTGGCAAGCGAGGCACTCTCGAAGGACGCCGAGGCAAACCGCGCGTACGGAATGATAGTAAACCTCACGCTCGTTATAACCAGCATCAGCATCCTGCTTGGATATCTGCTGCTTGAGTTTACAGTTCCGCTCATCTTCAAAAACGGACAGACGCTCGGAAAGAAGATCTTCGGCATCGCGCTTATGCGAAACGACGGCGTCAAGATAAATACCGTGATGCTCTTCGTGCGCACGGTGCTCGGTAAATACACGATAGAGACTATGGTGCCCGTTCTGGTAATTATAATGACCTTCTTCGGAAACGCGGGAATTATCGGACTTGCGGTGCTCCTGCTTATCGGAATTCTCGAGATAGTGATGCTCTGCACCACGAAGACACGCTCCTGCATCCACGACGTGCTTGCATATACCGTTGCGGTAGATATGCAGAGCCAGATGATCTTCGGCAGCGTCGAAGAACTTCTCGAGTACAAGAAAAAGCTGCACGCAGAGGTCGTCGCAGACAGCGATTACAAGTGATACCAATATAAAGGTAAAAATTTATTTTTTATAAATCTATTTACAATGGAAAGGACTACCTATGAAAATTGTATTTGAAATTCTGACCAAGATCTTCCCCAGCAGAAACAAGAAATCTGGTGAAGAGGTCGTAGCGGTCAACGACTTTTCCTTCACTATCCCGGACGGTAAGCTCATCGGCTTGCTCGGACCCTCGGGTTGTGGAAAAAGCACGACACTCTACATGATCAGTGGACTTCAGAAGCCCACGGGCGGAAAGATCTTCTTCGGTGATGACGACGTTACCGAGCTTACCACCGAGAAGCGCGGTGTTGGACTCGTGTTCCAAAACTATGCGCTCTATCCTCACATGACGGTAAAGCAGAACATTCTCTTCCCCCTCCAGAACCTCAGGGGTGCAGACAAGCTTCCCAAGAAGGAAATGCTCGAGCGTGCTCACTACGTAGCTAAGCTCGTGCAGATCGACGAGCTTATGGAACGTAAGCCCAGCGAGCTTTCGGGCGGTCAGCAGCAGAGAGTTGCTATCGCGCGTGCGCTCGTTAAGATGCCTCGCGTTCTCCTTCTCGACGAGCCGCTCTCCAACCTCGATGCGCGTCTGAGACTCCAGACCCGTGAGGAGATCAGAAGAATTCAGAGAGAGACCGGCATCACCACCATCTTCGTAACTCACGACCAGGAAGAAGCTATGAGTATCTCGGATATGATCGTAGTTATGAAGCTCGGCGTAGTTCAGCAGATCGGTAAGCCTCAGGACGTTTACGACGATCCTACCAACCTTTTCGTAGCGAAGTTCCTCGGAACTCCTCCTGTTAACGTATTCAACGGCACCGTCAAGGACGGCAAGCTCTACATCGGTGAGGACGCAGTTCTCGACGTTAAGGGTGTATCCGATCAGGACGTTTACGTTGGTATCCGTCCCGAAGGATTTATCGTTGACGAGAACGGCCCGTTCCACTGCAACCTCCGCTCCGTCGAGGTTATGGGACGCGACGTCAGCGTAGTTTCGGACAACCCCGCTATGCAGTCGGCAGTTATCCGCTCTATCGTAGATGCAGACAACAAGATCGACGCTACCGCACAGACCATCAGCTACACGCTCAAGCCTCACAAGGTATTCGTTTTCAACAAGGAAACCGAAGAAAGAATTTATTTCGAGGTGTAACGTATGGTTGACAGCAAACAGCAATGGAAAGCGTGGCTCTATCTGGCGCCTGCGATAATCCTTTTGCTCATCTTCACCGTATGGCCGATAATCAACACCGTAAGAATGGCATTCATCAACGGATTTGATTTCTCCTACATCGCAGAAAACACAAAGGACGAAAAGATTATCTCGATAGGCATCAGAAATTTTGCCGACGTTATCAGAAATCCCTTCTTTACAAACGCACTCAAGAACACTCTTATTCTCTGCGTGCTGACAGTTCCGCTCTCGACCTTCTTGGCACTTCTTATCGCGGTTTGTCTCAACTCAATCAAACCCTTGCAGAAGCTCCTCCAGACTATATTCTTCCTCCCCTACGTAACCAACTCGATCGCTATCGGTATGGTCTTCGCGGCGATGTTCAATATCGTCGGTAACGTAGTAGGTAACGACATCCACGGCCCTCTGATAAACAACCCGGGTATTATAAACTACGTGCTCGAGTTCTTAGGCTTTGACAGAATCAACTGGATGAACAACGGCTCAAGCTATTGGGCAAACATCTGGGTAATGGTCATCTATATCGTGTGGAACGCTCTTCCCTTCAAGATACTTATCCTGCTCGGCGGTCTGCAGAGTGTAAACAAGCAGTACTACGATGCGGCTAAGGTCGACAGCACTCCCAAGTGGCGCGTGTTCACTAAGATCACCGTTCCGCTTCTCTCCCCTATGCTCGCATACGTAATTATCACCGGATTTATCGGCGGATTTAAGGAATACTCGAGTATCGTCGGCGTATTCGGCGATATACTTATGGGGCCTCCCCACGATCCCGGACGACTCAACACCGTCGTCGGTATGATCTACGACTACATCGAGAAACGCAACTTCGGTATCGCGAGTGCGGGTGCGCTCATACTCTTCGTCATCATTCTTATCGTTACCTTCATCAATCTGTGGGTAAGTAAGAAGAAAGTTCATTATTAAGAGGTGCAATATGACTGATCAGAAGAATATCGCAGTAATGCACTCAAAAAATCTTAATACAGAGAAGGTAAAGGGCAAGGCAGGAAAGATAATAGGCAAGATAATAGTCTACGCGTTCCTCATCCTGATGGCGATCATTGTCGTCTTCCCGTTCTATTGGATGATAATCTCCTCGCTCAAGTCTCTCCCCGAGTATAAGCTCCCCAATCCGACCTTCTGGCCGAAGCAAATAATGCTCTCGAACTACATCAACGCATTTAACACCGCAAGCCTCGGCAAGCTCTTCGTTAACACGATGATCGTCGGTATAGTTTCGACCATTCTCTCGCTCGTCATCACGGTCCTTTCGGCTTTTGCCTTCGCAAGACTCGAATTCAAGGGCAGAGATACGCTCTTTGCGGCTCTCCTTGCAACTATGATGATCCCCGGTGAGCTCTTCACCATCACAAACTACATCACCGTGTATCAGTTCGGTTGGATGAAGACCTACACGGTACTTATCGTTCCCTTCCTCGTCAGCGTATTTTATATCTACCTGCTCCGTCAGAACTTCTTGCAGATACCCAACGAGCTGTATCTCGCGGCTAAGGTCGACGGAACGAGCGATATCAAATATCTGTGGAAGGTAATGATCCCTCTCGCGCTCCCCACTATCATCTCGATCACAATTCTGAAGATGATGGGCGCGTGGAACTCTTATATCTGGCCCCGACTCGTTGCAAACGACGAGAACCACAGACTTATAACAAACGGTCTGAGAACTGCGTTTGAGACCACGGTCGCAGGCGAGGTAGACTATCCTTTGCAGATGGCGGCGGTTGCCATCGTATCTTTCCCGCTCTTCCTTGTATTCGTATTCCTCAGGAAGTACATCATGAAGGGCGTAAGCCGCAGCGGTATCAAGGGTTAATAGGTAATACTAAAAGTTATTCCTATAACATATAAACCAAAAAAGTTAAGAAGAAAGGATCATTAAAATGAAAAAGCTCTTAGCAATTCTTTTGATGGCTGCTATGCTTCTCTCCACTCTTTCTCTCGTTGGCTGTAACATCGACCTCAGCCTTGACGAGACCGAAGCGCCCGATGGCGAGGGCACAGTAGCAGGAAACAAGTACGAAGTAGACGAGTCTCTCACCTACGACGGCAGCGAGGTCACCATTAAGTTCTATCACACAATGGGCGCAAACCTCCGCACAGTTCTTGAGAACTACATCGTTGAGTTCAACAAGCTCTACCCCAACATCCACATCGAGCACGAGCAGGTTGGCGGCTATGACGACGTTCGCGACCAGATCTCTACCGAGATCACCGTTGGCGCACAGCCCCACATCGCTTACTGCTATCCCGACCACGTAGCACTCTACAATCTCGCTAAGGCAGTCGTTACTCTCGATAGCCTTATCGAC
>JAFTKL010000089.1 GCA_017453285.1 Clostridia bacterium
CGTCCTCTTTTTTCTTAAAGAAGGCGCGCTTGCCATCCGCATTCTTCTTGACGGGATTTATCCGCTCAAGCTTTTCTTTGATATTGAATTTCAAGCTTTGCCCTCCTCTCGTGTTTTCGGTCAGTAGCTGACCTTATTGAGATACAGCCCGTGCGGAGGCGCGGTGCTTCCTGCGGCACGTCTGTCTCTCTGTTCGATTATTTTGGGAATATCTTCGGGCTCGATCTTGCCGTAAGCGACGTCGACCAGCGTTCCTACAAATATTCTGACCATGTTGTAGAGAAATCCGTCGGCTCTGACGCGGAAGGTTATAAGCTCGCCCTCGCGCTCGAGTTCAGAGTCAAATACCTCGCGCACTGTGTCCTCGACCTTAGAGTCAGATGCCATAAAGGAACAAAAGTCCTTTTTTCCGATATAGCACGCCGCTGCACGTTTCATTCTCTCAAGCCCCTCGTCGTCTATCCTCTTCGGGCAGTGCCACGCTCTTCCCTGAGTGAATGGATCGCGCACGGGGGAATTCCATATCTTATACACGTATTCTTTATACTTTACGTCGTATCGGGGGTGGAAGTCGTCCGCGACCTCTTCTGCCGCGAAAACGCAGATATCATCGGGCAACCAATGTGTAATCGCCTGCGGTATCTTATCGGTAGGAATGTTCGTGTAAAGTGCATTTTCTTTTTTCTTAGTTACCGTCGCGCAGAACTCGTTTGCGTGAACTCCGCTGTCGGTGCGGCTGCAACCGACTATATCGCAATCATAGCCGAAGAGCTGTTTTGCCGCCTCGTTGAGCTTCTGCTGAATGGTAACGCCGTTTGGCTGTACCTGATAGCCGCAGTAATTCGTTCCGAGGTATGACAGATGCAAAAGTATCTTCATATCTCACCTCAAAGCGTATATCCTATCGCAAGGATATTGAAGACTATCAGAGCTGCGCCGAAAGCGACGATCAGAAAGAGCGGAATAACGTCGACAAATCTCATATGGCGCACGTTCATTCTCGTTCTTCCCTCTCCGCCGTGGTAGCATCTGCACTCCATCGCGGTCGCGAGGTCGCCTGCACGGTTGAATGCGGATACAAACAGCGGTATCAGCACGGGGATGAGCGCCTTTGCTCTTGCGATAAGTCCGCCGCTTGAGAAATCCGCGCCGCGCGCCTTCTGCGCGGTCATTATTCTGTCGGTCTCCTCGGTCAGCGTGGGGATAAAGCGAAGCGCTATCGTCATCATCATCGCAAATGTATGGACCGGAACGTGAAGCTTTTTGAGCGGGGAGAGCAGATCTTCGATCGCGTTGGTGAGCGCGATAGGCGTCGTGGTATATGTCATAAGCATACCCGTACCGATGATCAGTGCCGCTATTCTTATCATTATGAATACCGCGGAGTATATACCCTCGAGATATATTTTAATAAATTTCCACTCGAAGAGCAGCACCTCGCCCGACGTCCAGAAAACGTTGAGAAGCGCCGTAAATGCAAGCACGAAGAGCACGCCGCGCAGTCCGCGCAGAACTATCCTGAGCGGTATTCTGCCAAGCGCCACCAAGAGCAGCGCAGACAGAAGCAGAAGCGCGTAGCTAAGCACGTTCTTGCACAAAAACGAGCAGACTATATAAAGCAGAGTCAGGATTATCTTTACGCGCGGATCGAGGCTATGGAGCGGCGAGCGCGCGGGATAGTACTGACCGAATGAAATACCTTTCATTTTTTACGATCGTTCCTTAACTGTAAAGTTTTATGATTTTCTCAAATGCCTCCTCGACGGTATATACCGAAGAGTCAAGCTCAATTCCTCTCTCTCGAAGCATCATAGTAAGCTTTGTGATCTGTGGAATGTCAAGTCCGACAGACTCAAGCAGATCTGCGTGCGAAAATACCTCGCGGCAGTTGCCCTCGAGCATTATCTTGCCACCCGACATAACTATAAGTCGCTCGCAGTAGCGGGCCATATCCTCCATACTGTGACTTACGATAAGCACCGTGCTTCCGCTCTTTTTCTGATATTCTGCGATGTTTTGGAATATAGAATCTCTTCCGCGAGGGTCAAGTCCTGCGGCGGGCTCGTCGAGAATGAGAAGCTCGGGGCGCATCGCGATAATTCCCGCTATCGCCGCGCGTCTCTTCTGTCCGCCCGAGAGGTCAAAGGGCGACTTTTCAAGCAGATCAGGCTCAAGTCCTGCAAACTCTGCCGCCTCTCGCACTCTCTCGTCTATCTCTGACTCGCTAAGCCCCATATTCTTCGGTCCGTACGCGATATCCTTATATATCGTCTCCTCAAAGAGCTGATACTCGGGATACTGCATAACGAGTCCGACGCGAAATCTTATCTTGCGGATGTCCTTCGGTCTCTTCCATATATCCTCTCCGTCGAGAAGCACTTTGCCTTCATGAGGACGGAGAATTCCGTTGAACATCTGCACGAGCGTGGATTTTCCCGAGCCCGTGTGACCGATAAGTCCCGTGATCATTCCCTTTTGTATTTTAAGATCTATTCCGTCGAGAGCCTTAATTTCATACGGCGTATCCTTACCGTGAAAATAGCTCAATTTTTCAACCGTGATCTCTGACATTTCAATTTCCTTTGTTTTCTAAAGATCTCTCAATAAGGTCTGCACAATCCTCAAGCGTTACGCACTCGCCCTCAAGCGAAATGCCCGCGCGGCGAAGCTTGTGGATAAGCTCTGTTCCCTGAGGTATCGCAAGTCCGCACTCGCGTAGGCGATCCTCGTGCTCGAACACGAAGGATGGCGTTCCGTCAAGTATCATCTTGCCATCGTCGAGCACGACAATTCTGTCAGCTACCGCCGCCTCTTCCATATAGTGCGTTATCATTATCACCGTGATGCCCTGCTCGCGATTGAGCTTCTCTATCGCGCTCATAACATCGCGGCGACCGAGAGGATCGAGCATAGCAGTCGACTCGTCAAAGATTATGCACTCGGGGAGCATAGCCAAAACTCCCGCTATTGCAATTCTCTGCTTCTGTCCGCCAGAGAGTCTGTGCGGCTCGTGCTTTGCGTACTCAAGCATTCCGACGTCACGGAGCACTCTGTCGACTCGCTCGCGTATCTTCCTTGAAGGAACTCCGAGATTCTCGGGTCCGAACGCAACGTCGTCTTCAACGACCGTTGCAACGAGTTGATTGTCGGGGTTCTGGAAGACCATACCCACCGTCTTTCGAAGCTCAAGCAGCTCCTCGTCTCTCATATTCTCAATCGTTATATCCTTGCCCTTGACGAATATCTTTCCCGACGTGGGCAAAAGTATCATATTGATCAGCTTAGCGAGCGTCGATTTTCCCGATCCGTTGTGTCCGAGCACCGCGACGAATTCGCCCTTTTCTATCCGGAGTGAAAGCTCCTTGAGCACGGGAGATGCGTTCGCGTCCTCTTCCTCGTAAGTGTATGATAGATTTTCTATTTTGATAAAAGGCTCTGCCATAAGCGTCCCCTCTCTGTTTTCTGTATCTTACTTATTTTCTGTACCATCTTGCGCTTGCGCCGCAGGGTATTGCAAGTCCTGTCGCGCTGACGCGAAGTCCGAGCTCCTCCGACTCAAGTCTGCCGCCGTATCTCGATACGACCTTCAAGCCGAGAATGTACTGCATAGCCGCGGGAGAAAGTCCCGTTGTGTAGGAGTTCACGAGGAAGAAGAGCGGATCGTTTGAGAGGAGCTGTGAGGTGAGCGTGATCAGCTCGTCCACGCTGTCCTCTATCTTCCACACCTCGCCCGACGGTCCTCTGCCGTAGGAGGGCGGGTCCATAATGACCGCGTCGTATTTATTTCCTCTGCGTATCTCACGCTCTACGAACTTCTTACAGTCGTCGACGATATAGCGTATCGGCGCATCCGCAAGTCCCGAGAGAGCCGCGTTCTCCTTTGCCTGCGCAACCATTCCCTTTGCCGCGTCAACGTGTACGACCGACGCACCTGCCTTTGCCGCAGCTACGGTTGCACCGCCCGTGTAAGCAAAGAGATTGAGCACCTTTATTGGTCTATGTGCGTTTCTGATCAGCTCCGAGAACCAATCCCAATTCGCCGCCTGCTCCGGAAAAAGACCCGTGTGCTTAAATCCCATTGGCTTGAGACAGAAGGTAAGCTCGCCATAGCTTATGTTCCAGGTTGCAGGAAGAGTGTTCTTCGACCAACCGCCGCCACCGTTCGAGGAGCGCTTGTAGGTCGCGTCCGCTTTATTCCAAGCCTTGTGAGTTGCCGAGTTTTTCCAAATTATCTGAGGATCGGGACGGCGAAGCACGTACTTACCCCATCTCTCAAGTCGCTCTCCGTCGGATGCGTCGAGCAATTCGTAATCTTCCCATTTATCTGCTATCCACATATCAAAATCTCCGTGAAGTCTTAGTAGTTATTCTGGTTGTAGTATTTTGCAAGTCTCGATCCCCCCGAATGCGCGTGGCATATTGCTATCGCGAGCGCATCTGCGGTATCGTCGGGTTTTGGTGGCTTTGGGAGTCCGAGTAACATTGTGACCATATTGATCACCTGCTTTTTCTCAGCACGTCCGTAGCCAACGACCGCCTGCTTTACCTGGAGCGGCGTGTATTCGGATATCTTGACACCCATCGCGTGTGCGCTCATAAGTATAACGCCTCTCGCCTCGGCGACGCGGATACCCGTGGTGATGTTGGTATTGAAGAAAAGCTCCTCGACCGCCATCTCGTCGGGGTGGTAGCGTTCGATAAGCTCGCGCATTCCCTTATGGATGAGCAGAAGTCTGTCCTCGGTCGAAGTATGAGCAGGAGTTTCTATAGCGCCGTAACCAAGAGTCGTCAGCTTTGAGCCGTTGCATTCTATAACGCCCCAACCGACTATAGCAAGTCCGGGGTCGATGCCTAAAATTATCATAGCGCCCTCCATTCAACAAATATCCAAAGTACATTATACCACATTTTTTGGCACAAGTCAAACATAATTTACTAATTTGTAAAATTTATAATACTTATTTACAAATTATTGATAATATTATAAAATAATATTAAAGTATTATTTGCAGAAAAGTTGAGTTTTTATATGAACATCATAAAATACCGTGTAAACGACGTTATTGAACTGAAAAAAGAGCATCCCTGCGGCTCGAAGCAATTCAAGGTGCTTCGCGTGGGCAGTGTTATGAGAATAGTCTGCCTCGGTTGCTCGAGAGATATGGATATAGACAGACTCAAGCTTGAAAAAGCTACGAAGAAAATAATTTTTACGGAGGAAGAAAAATGAACGATATAAATACTGTTACTCTCGCGTCAAAAGAAAAGAAGCGCGGATTTCACCCGAAGAGAGCCCTGAAATCGCTTCAGCAGGCTCTATACACCTCTCCCGCGGGATATCTCGTATTCTGCTTCCTCATTCCGATAGCAATAAGCTTCTGCGTGTATCTGACGCGTGCGCTTCACCCGTTTGGCGAGGGTACGCCGCTCGTTCTTGACCTCAACGCACAGTACGCGTATTTCTTCGAGGGACTCCGCAATCTCGTATACGGCGACGCGACCAGCTTTCTTTATTCATTCTCGCGCTCGCTCGGCGGCGAGTTTATGGGTATGTACGCATACTATCTTGCAAGCCCGCTCTCTTATATAGTCGCTCTCTTCCCACAGAACAGAATTCAAGAGGCGATACTCACCATCATCCTTATCAAAACGGGACTTACAGGTCTTACCTTTGGATATTATCTCCACAAGCACACGAAGGTACGCAATCGCGTTACGATAATCACCTTCTCGGTGATGTACGCGCTCTCGGCATACGCTGTATGTCAGCAGAGCAACACGATGTGGATAGACGCGCTCGTATGGTTGCCTCTTATGACGCTCGGCATTGAGCAGCTTATTCTCAACCGCCGCTACAAACTCTACACCGTCTCTCTTGCCTTTATCCTTATCTCCAACTACTACATCGGCTATATGATGTGCATATTTGCCGTTCTCTATTTCCTCTACTACTATTTCTCGAAACCCGCTACTGAGATCAATCCGCGCGGTGAGAAGCTTCACTTTATCCGCGCAGGCACGAGATTTGCGATATTCTCGATACTTGCCGCCGCGATCGGCGCATTTATGCTCTATGCGGCATACTATTCGCTCGGATTTGGCAAGAGCGACTTCTCTACTCCGAGCTGGGCACTCAGAGGTAACTTCGATATACTTGACTTCCTTGTCAAGCTTCTTCCCGGATCGCACGACACCTACGAGCCCTCGGGTCTGCCGATAGTCTACTGCGGACTACTTGCGGTAATTATGGTACCGATATATTTCACTTCAAAGAAGATAAGCTCGCGCGAAAAGGTTGCGTCTGCCGCTATCCTTGCCGTATTCCTTATCTCCTTTATCGTAAACCCGATCGACCTTATCTGGCACGGCTTCTCGACACCAAACTGGCTCAACGCGCGCTACAGCTTTCTTTTCTCATTTATGCTGCTCGTGATCGCCTACAAGGCTTTCGGCAATCTGCGCGAGGTCAGTGAGAAGGCTCTGCTTGCAATATGCGCGTTTATCATCCTCTTTGTTGCGGTCGCGCAGAAACAAGAGTTTGACAGCTATATCAACTCGGACAGCAAGCTTCTTACCTTCGGCTGTATCTGGTTCTCTATTTTCTTTACCGTAGCACTTCTCGTGCTTCTCTGCCTCAACGTGCGTGTCAAGCTTCCAAAGACTCGCAATACCGTTTCTCTCGTGCTTGCCGCAGTCGTTTGTCTTGAGATATTCTGCAACGGAGCGGTATCCTTCTACACCATCAACGAGGACGTTCACTTCACGAGATATTCGAGCTATCAGGACTTTCTTCGCGATATTCGTCCCGTTGTCGAGGAGCTTCACGAATACGACAAGGGCTTTTATCGTGCGGACAAGCTACACCACAGACAGAAAAACGACAATTTCGCACTCGCGCTCAGAGGTATTTCGAACTCGACCTCGACACTTAACGCTGAGGCGATCGAGCTTCTCAATCAGCTTGGGTATACCGCACGCGCGCATCTCACTCAGTACAATGGCGGAACTCCTCTCACCGATTCCCTGCTCGGCATCAGATACGTTATAGACAAGTCGAGTGCGACTAAGCTCAAGGGCATCTATCCACCAGTCGAAGAGATCGAGGACGAGCTTTATACGGTTTACAGAAATCCCCACGCGCTCTCAATCGCTTACGGTGTCGAGGATACGCTCAAGGATTACGATATGACGAGCGACTCCTACGTATTCCGCCGCTACAACTCACTTATGGCAGCTATGCTCGGTGAAGGAGAGCCGATAAAGATCTTCCGCGCGGTCACCGATAAGATGATGAGAACAGCTCCCGGAAACTGTAAGGAAACCAAGCTTACCACGTCTCTCAAGTATAATTCTCCCGAGACCACGACAGGTAACTTCTCCTTTGTTTACACTATCCCAAAGACCGGCTTGTATTATTTCTACCCTGAAGCAATGAACTCCACCGACACCTGCCAGATAAGAGTCAACAACGGCACGAAGATGTCCTATCTTGAGAAGGATACCGATAACGTTCTCACTCTCGGGCATTTCGAAGAGGGTGACGAGCTTCGCATAACCTTCTATATTTCCGAGGACGACAGCATAACATTTGACACAAGCGAGTCTTTCCTTTGGTTATTTGATACGGAAGCTTATGAGAGCACTATGGAAAGAATGGAGGCTGCTCCGCAGTTTATTATCGACGACGAGTCGACCGACGATAACATCTTCGGTAGCATCACGACCGAGAAGAGCGAGCAGATGATACTCACGAGCATTCCCTACGACGAGGGCTGGAACGTCTACGTCGACGGCGAGAAGGTCGAGATCTACAAGACTATGGATGCTCTTATCGCGTTTGATATAGCAGACGCCGGCGATCACACGCTTGAGCTTGAGTATATGCCGAAGCTATACAAGCCTATGCTTTGCATCTCGATAGCCTCGATCATAATTTTCATTATCATCTGCGTGATCGATCTTGTGCTGAAGAAAACTCTTCTCAAGGCTCGCAGAGTAGAAACCTATGGCGATATCTGGGTACTTGAGGACAACGATTACATCGAAAACACAAAGTCCGACGAGCCCGCGCTCGAGCCTGTAGCTGAAGCCGACGACGAGAATAGCACAGACGACCAAAACGATTCAACAACTACGGAGGAATAAACAATGTTTTACTATATAAACGGAAAGCTCGCGCATCTTGACCCTACCTTTGCGGTGCTTGACGTTGGCGGTGTCGGCTATAAGCTGACCATCTCGGGCAGTACGCATTCCGCTATGCCGCCTCATCTGAGTGTAAGTGAGGCACCTGCTGTTAAGCTCTACACCTACCTTGCGGTACGCGAGGACGACATCGAGCTTTTCGGATTTGCAAGTGAGGAGGAGCTCTCCTCTTTCAAGATGCTTATCAGCGTGTCCGGAGTTGGTCCTAAGGCGGCTCTCTCGATACTCACGCAGATAACACCGCAGAAGCTTGCTATCGCTATCTGCACCGACGACAAAAAGGCGATCGCCAAGGCAAACGGCATAGGGCCTAAGACCGCGGCGCGCATCATTCTTGAGCTCAAGGACAAGCTCCAAAAGGAAGCTATTGCAGAAGCCGACCTCTCTTCTTCCGCAGACGACGAGCTTGTGGCAGCTATCGGCGGCTCGAGCAAGAAACGCGATGCAGAGGATGCGCTCGCGGTGCTTGGATACTCGAGAAGCGAAGCATCTGCCGCTCTGCGCAGCATTGACATCGACAATCTTGAGCTTGACGAGATAATACGTCTAGCGCTCAAGAAGCTTATGAGATAAGGAGAGTGCTCTATGTTTGAAAACGAAGATTTCGATTTTGAAAACCGAATAGTCACCACCTCCTACACCCGTGAGGACAGCGACGTCGACACCTCCCTGCGCCCGAAGACGCTTGACGATTACATCGGTCAGGAGAAGGCTAAGGAGAACCTCAAGATCTACATCGAGGCGGCAAAGATGCGCGGCGAGAGCCTTGACCACGTTCTGCTCTACGGCCCTCCCGGACTCGGTAAGACCACTCTTTCGAATATCATCGCGACCGAGATGGGCGTTAACATCCGTGTCACATCCGGTCCTGCGATAGAAAAGCAGGGCGACCTCGCGGCACTTCTGACCAATCTTGCCGAGGGCGACGTGCTCTTTATCGACGAGATCCACCGTCTCTCGCGCTCGGTTGAGGAGATACTCTATCCCGCGATGGAGGACAACGCGCTCGACATCATCATCGGCAAAGGTCCGTCGGCAAGAAGCATCCGTATAGACCTGCCACACTTTACGCTTATCGGTGCGACAACGCGCGCAGGTCAGCTCACGACTCCCTTGCGCGACAGATTTGGCGTTATGCTCAAGCTCGAGCTTTACACCGCCGAGGAGCTCACGACCATAGTTATGCGAAGTGCGGGAATTTTAGGCTTTGATATCACACCCGACGGCGCGTACGAGATAGCCTCGAGATCGCGCGGAACGCCCCGTGTGGCTAACCGTCTGCTCAAGCGCGTGCGTGACTTCGCGCAGGTCAGCGGCAAGAACGTGATCGACTCGCAGATCGCGAATTTCGCGCTCCAGAGACTTGAGATCGACGCGCTCGGACTTGACAACACCGACAGAAAGATGATGGAGACTATCATAAAATTCTACGGCGGCGGTCCCGTTGGACTCGAGACGCTTGCGGCGACTGTCGGAGAGGAAGCTATCACGCTTGAGGACGTTTACGAGCCGTATCTGTTGCAGATTGGATTTCTTTCTCGCACACCTCGCGGAAGATGCGTAACGCGCCTCGCTTACGAGCACCTCGGACTTCCCTATCAGACCTTTGCGACCCCGAAGCCCTCGGAGCAGATCGACATTTTTGACGGCGATCAGTAAGGAGAAATATGTACGGTCTTGGCACTCTCATAAATACAGCCGCCATCGTACTTGGCGGCATACTCGGTCTTCTCTTTGGCAAGCTCATCAAGCAAAGGCATCAGGACTCGCTGACGATGGCATGCGGAATCTCTGTGCTCTTCATCGGTACGGCGGGCGCGCTTGAGGGCATTATGTCGCTCGGGGCTGACGGAAAGCTCACGTCGGGCAGATCGATGCTTATCGTCGGATGTCTCGCACTTGGCGCACTTGTCGGCGAGCTGATAAATATTGAAGGCTGGTTCGAACGCTTCGGCGCGTGGCTCAAAAAAAAGAGCGGAAGCTCGAACGATAACAAGTTCATCGACGGATTTGTTACGGCTTCATTCACCGTCTGTATCGGTGCGATGGCGATAGTCGGCGCGATAAACGACGGCATTTACGGCGATATCTCTATACTCGTCACAAAATCCATACTCGACTTTATCATCATTATGGTAATGGCAGGAAGTATGGGCAAGGGCTGCATCTTCTCTGCTATTCCCGTGGCAATACTGCAGGGCGGTGTTACCGCGCTTTCCTGGGTTATCCGTCCGCTGATGACCGAAGCCGCGCTCGGCAACCTCTCGCTTATAGGCTCTATACTTATCTTCTGCGTCGGACTCAATCTCGTCTGGGGCAAAAAAGTTAAGGTCGCCAACCTGCTCCCTGCGATAATCTTCGCAGTAGCCGCGGCATTTTTGCCAATTTCGCTCTAAAAATTCTATTTTCTCTGCATCGTAGGCAAAGAAACATCGAGCACCACCAATCCTCTTTGGTGGTGCTATTTTATAAAGTCGAAAAACATAACACAAACCGATAATTTTTCTCTCAAAATGCGTTATTGATTTTATAGTTCATTTGCTGTATAATATAGATGTCGACAAACAGATTGCTTTGCAGAGCGAGTAATTTTACACGGAGGAAAAAATGAAACTTGCAATTGGAGAAAATATCCGCAATTTCCGAAAGAAAAATGACTTGACGCAGGAGGCGCTTGCAGATCGTTTGGGCGTAACATATCAATCGATCAGCCGATGGGAGAACGGCACGACCTATCCCGATCTTGAACTGATCCCTGCAATTGCCGAGGTGCTTGCCGTGACGGTTGACGAGCTGCTTGGAATGCCGCAGATCGAAAAAGAAAAGCGCGCGGTTCAAACATTTGATGAACTTCGCCGTGAGTGTATAAAACGTGATTATGATGCCGATAAAATTGTTGATCTTCTTCGTGATATACGAAGAAATTATCTCAACAGTGATTCTGCTTGGCGTCCGTGGAGCGAAGGAAACGATAGAGCGTTCCGTGATCCTAA
>JAFTKL010000009.1 GCA_017453285.1 Clostridia bacterium
CCCCTACCGCTTGATTAGAAAAACACCCCCTACAGACCGCAAAAATCTGTCGGGGTTATTTCTTGTGAGTAAGAGATTATTTCGCTTTCTTTTTGATCTTTTCCACAGTCTCAAGCAGCATTCCGAATGCCACCGAGGTAAGTATAAGTCCGAGCGCGATACCGAGAAGTATCTGTAACGTGGAGCTGACGTATGTGAGCGCGGTCTCGTTCTCGAATGTCAAAAGGTTGTACATCGAGTAGTAAAGTCCGCCGCCGGGGACGATCGGGATACAGCCCGTGAAAAGAAATACGTTGCTCGGTGTGTGCATAAGTCTCGCGCAGACCTCGGAGAGAATTGCGAGCAGGATAGACGAGACAAACGCGGCGATGAGCACGCTCGCGGTGAGTGCAAGCACAGTTTCATAAGCGGCGTAGGTTGCAAGTCCGCACAGACCGACGATCCAAAGCTTTGAGAGTGAGATCTTGAAGGTCAGCGCAAAGCCTACTGTTCCAATAACAGAGCAGATGCCCTTGATTATCATTCCTTCAACTACGCCAAAGGGCGCGCCGCCGTCATAGATGGGGCAATAGTGACCGAGCAGGAAGAGCGCCATCGCGTATCCGATCGCGATCATTACCGCGCTGATTATCGCCTGAACGACCTTGAGGCTTCCCGCAAGCGTGTCACCGTACAGAAGATCGCGCGTTGCGTTACCGAGGAAAAGTCCGGGGATGAGCAGCATTATCGTGCCGATGACCACCATATCCATATTCTCGCCGATGCCGAGCATCATAGTTACACAGATCAGAAGTCCCGCAAAGAAGGATATTAACAGTGTTTTGGTTATTCCGTTGAGGTACTGCGACTCAAGCTGAAATAGCAGAGCTATAAATATCGCCACGATGCCTGTGGCAAGCGCATCGCGAAGCGAGCCGCCAAAGAGTATAGCAAATGCGCTTGCGGCGATGATATTACCGATAAGTATGAGCCAGAAGGGGTATTTTGCTTTCTGTTTGATTTCTCTGATCGCTTCGTCGATCTCGTCGAAATCGGGGGTCTCTGCGCATATTCTTCTTGAGAGCGAGTTGTAACGCTCGAGGCAGAGAAGATGGTTTGAGCTGTTGAGAATTCTTCTCGTCTGCGCGGAATAGCTTCCGTCGGGCATACGAACCGAGGCGAGAATGAGCGAGTTTATCGAAAACACCTCGACGTGAGCCGCGCCGTACGCGTGGCAGATCTTCTCGATCGCGTATTCAACTCGTCTTACCTCAGCACCGCTCGTGAGCAGTCCTTCGCCGATGTCGAGCGCGATGCGGAGCGTGTTGTCGGCAAAGCTGTCCGAGCTTGCAGTGGGTGTGATCAGAGATACTTCGTCGTATTTATTCAAGATCTTGATCTCCGTCTGTTTCTTGCGCCGCTTGGGCGTTTTTCTTTTTTACAAAGAGCTTGCGGATGTCAAACTCGAGCGCAAAGGCAAAGAGCTTTAGGTCTGCGTGCGACTCGAGCAGCTTCCAGATAAGCTTTGCAAGTATAACTGCGACTATAGCCGCGATACCGCCGACTACGAATGCCGCAATTACGTCGGTGGGGTAGTGAACCACGAGGTAGTTGCGCGCCGCGCCCATCAGAATTACATATAGTATTGAGGGAGCTACGAGCCACTTGCCGACCTTCTTGGGAGCGGCGATGCAGAGCGCGGTCATAGAAGCCATAGCCGCGGTTGTGTGTCCCGAGGGGAAAGAGAACTCGCTCTCAAGATGCGCGCCAACGTAGGCCCACCATTCCGTAAAGACCGCGACGTCCGACGCGTATGGGCGCGGGCGGGCAACGATGTTCTTGATGGCGAGATTGGTAAATACCGCGCCGACGAGAATAGAGAGAAATACAGCCGCTCCCCACTTTCTCGTCTTGGGAAAAAGCATAAGCGCGATGGCGATAGCGAAGCCGAAATAGCCGTTATCGCCAATAATGCTGAGAAACTCCATCAGCGGATTTAAAATAAAGCTTGCCGAGAGCGCAAGCGTGTGGAAAAATTCAAGAAGTGCGTAGTCGAAGGACGCAAAGGTCGTGTTTATCCAATCGGCGATCATAAAGTCTCCTTTTTAGTATTCGTTCACTAATATCCTATCATAAGCGAGTTAAAATGTCAAGAGAAAGATGCGCGACGCGAGGATTTTTTCTTGACTTTGGCGCGATATAGTGGTATAATTAAATTACTGATTACAGAGGGGGAAATAAAATGGCAAAACTTCAGGCACACAGAGGAGTAAGCTCCGAGTATCCCGAAAACACGATGGCGGCGTTCCGCGCGTCTGTCGCTGAGGGTTACGATTATATAGAATTCGATCCCAAGTACACCTCGGACGGCGAGATCGTAATACTTCACGACCACACGCTCGACCGCACCGCGAGAAACAGCGACGGCTCTAGAGTTGAGGCGGGAAAGAAGATATACGACACGACTCTCTCCGAGGCACGCTCTTACGATTACGGACTTTGGTTCGACGAGAAATTCAAGGGTGAGAAAATTCCGCTTCTGCGCGATCTGCTTGAGTACGCGTGCGAGGTAGGCGTTCCGGTAAAGGTCGACAATGTGTGGGAGCACTTCCCGATAGAGATGAAAGAGAAGATGTTCTCGATAATTGAAGAATACTCCGATCGACTCAAGGTCGGCTTTACCTGCGCGAAGCTCGAGACGCTCGAGATGGCGGCAAAGCGCTTCCCGAAGGCAGATATACATTACGACGGCGGTGATCTCTCACAAGAGAGACTCGAGACTGTTGCAAAGCTCGCACAGGGACATCACCTCTACATATGGGTATGCTTCCCGAACGAGATGACAGGATGGTTCAAGGGCACCAAGGCGACTCCCGAGGTCTGCCGCTTCGTTCGCCAGTACGGCGAGCTTGGCGTGTGGATACTCTCAAAGCGCGAGGAGCTTGAGGTCGCGGTACGCGAGCTCGATGCCGAGATCATCGAGACCACCGGACATATCAAGCCCGAATGGCTTTGAGAGTTAGTTTAGGTTGGGTTTTTCTGTTCTTTTCTTTCGAGAAAAGAACCAAAAGAACTTGAATGGGGGTTGGTCGAGGGTTTGTACGTAATCGAACCGATATTCCCTACGAAAGTTTGGGCTGTCTGAAATGATAGCGAAATCACAAACGGAAGTTTAATTCAATATTGAGAAAGAGGTTGCTCGTGCGAGCAACCTCTTTTGTCTGTTTATTATTTAAAATTGAGAGTATTGAGAACGACGCCGTCCTGAGTCTCAACTGCGAGGACGCAGCCTGCGTAGTAGCTCTTGTTATTCCAGTTGCACGGAGCGATCTCGAGGAATACTTCCTTACCTGCAAACTGCTTGAGGAAGGAGTACTGATTTGCACTCGAGCAATAGAGCGAGAGCGAGCTGTTGCCATCAACAAGCTTGATGGTGGTGTAGTAGTTGGTCTCAACTACGTTTACGGTAGCCTTTACGTAGTAAACTTCGTCAGAGTGCTGCTCGTTGTTATCAAGCGCATAGATATCAGCGAGAGTCTTGTCCTCGATGAAATCAAAGGTGTGGTAATCGTGCTCGCCGTAGTAGTTTGCAAGGAGTTCACAGTTGGAGATAGCAAGCTGACCTGCGTGGGTCTTGTCAGCGTCCTTGAAGCAGTCTCTCTTACCCTTGAGGACTACCTCATAGCCGATAGCTACGTTATCAAATACGCTCTCGTTTACGGTGATCGCGATCATTCCTGTCTCGTCAAAGAGGTAGAAGCCCGACTTATTAACGAGCGAAGGACCAATGATACCCTTGATGATGACCTCTTCGCCAACTTCCTTTTTCTTAGCCTCTTCGATCGTGAGAGTATCGTACTCTACGTTGGGAACTACCACAACGTCGACCGTCGCGGTGTAGGACTTGCCGTTGTACTCACCCTTTACAGTGACGGTAGCCTTGCCTGCCTCACCGCAGTTGAATACGACAGCACCGGGATTTTCAGTGGTGAAGTAAACTATCTTCTCGTCACTCGAGCTGTAGGAGAGGGTAGCGCCCTCAAATCCGAGAAGCTCGGAGGAAACGGTGGTGACAAGCTCCTTGGCGGGATTTCCGGTGTAGGATGCGTTGAACTGATCGAGACCGTAGTATTTAACTACGTGCTCTGCGGTGTCATCAAGGTTGAACTTGAAGCCCTCGTCGATGACCTTGATGGGAAGGAGTCTGAAGAAGCAGTCGGACGAGGTGGACTTTGCGTTGATAACAGAGAGATATACCGTGCAGATCTTTCCGTCGAACTCGTCAAGCCAAGCAAAATCGTTGCCGTTGCACTGAGAGTATGTGTAAGAGCCGGTAGTGCCGTCGAGGTCGTTGAAGTAGTAGTTGGTAAAGCCGTTGCCGGGAGCTTTCTTTACGAGTGCCGTGACCTTGAAGATAGAGGTGGTGATATTCTCGGTAACGGGAGTCTCGAGAAGATCCTTGACGGTAGTCTCGCTTACCCAGCTGAGATCGAACTCGTTTGTCTTTTCATCATTCGAGAGAAGAGTAGCACTCTCGAGCTGACAGCAGCCCTTGTAGCCGAACTTCTGCGCGCTGTTTTGCTCGTTCTCGAGTATCCAATAAGCCTTGGAGCCGAGAATGGTGATCTTGTTACCGATAGCGACTCTCTGTGCGATGTCACCGTCGTAAACGTAGATAGACTGAGTTTCGTCAACGATATAAACGCCCATAGGGATCATACCGTTAGCGTAGGTAATGCGTGCAACCACGCCGTCGACCTTGATCTTAGTGCCGACCTCGGCCTCACGCGCCTCTTCGATAGTCATTTCGGTGTAGTCAGCCTCGTTGATCTCTACGTCAATGTGGCGGAAGTCGATGAGTCTTGCGTTCTGAACTTCCTTAGTGCCGTTGTAGTTCTGGAGAATGCAGTGGAGAAGGACCTCATCGTCCTTGTAGGGCTTCTCAGACATAGCTGAGTAGTTGATCTCGCCGTCTGCGCTGTACGTACCGTAAACGCTGATCGTACCGGTGTCATCCTTAATGGTCATAGCACCGTACTGCGCGTTGTCGATAGAAACGATGGTAGCGCGGATGTAGTAACGCTCGGTGGTGAGGTTACCGGGCTCTCCGCAGAGCTCGAGAGCCTCAGCGATGGTGATAACGTCGTAGTCTGCCCAATCGTCCTCAGCCTCGCCCTCATTAGAGTCTGTAGGCTCTTCGGTGGGCTCGTCGGTAGGCTTGTCTATAGGTGCATCGGTCGGTGCATCAGTAGGAGCATCGGTGGGATCGGAGCTGTTATTTGTGTTGCAGGACGCGAGCACGCTCAGCGTCATCGCAAGCACGAGAAGTAAAAGCAAAATTTTCTTCATTTTTTATATTCCTCGTTTCAATTTATTACTTGATCTCGGGAAGGCTTGCCGCTGCGACAGACTGACCTACGCGGCGGGAATTCTCGTCGGGGATGTGGAGCTGGACCTTAGCTGCAAGCTCGGGGAATTCCTTATCAAGAACCTCCTGAGCGCGCTCAAGCAGGATAACACCGCCCTCGCCAGAGGTAACGCGTCCCATAATGAGAACGTGCTTGATGTCGTAGAACTCTGCGTAGTAAGCGATAGCGTATCCAAAGTACGCACCGATGGTGTCATAAATAGCGGCAGCGCGTTCGTCGCCTTCCTTCATAAGTCCCTGAACGACCTTGAGCTTTTCGGCAAGAGTGAGATTTTCGTCAAGCTCGATGCCCGCAAAGGGAGCAAGCTTGATAACGCCGTCCTGCGAGAAGTACTTTACTCCGCAACCGTAGTCACCCGACCACTCGTCGACCATAGCGTTTTGGCAGAAGTCGACGGGAACGAATGCAAGCTCGTTGAGCCAGCCGGTGATGTTGCCCTCGGGGTCAACGTAGCCGCCTGCCTCGGACGTGCCCATAGCAACGCCGAGAACCGAGTCGTCGTCAAGGTCCATAGCGCCTGCAAGCGCGGTAACGTCGCCGTCATTTGCAACCTCGATCGGAATGTTCTCACCAAGCTCCTTGGCAACGTCAAGATACATATTCTTGACCTTTCTCTCGAAATCCTCGTCGCTTACCTTGAGGAAGAGAGAAGCGACCATAATTCTGTTGTCAATGTAAACGCCTGCGCTCGAAACGCCGATAGCGTCAACGCGGGGCATATGCGATGCGGCAGTCTTCATAGCCTCAAGAATGCCGTTATAGTGGTAATCGGGATCGGAGTTGGTCTTGGGGAACCAGACAACTTCCTCAGAGTAAACGCTCTTGCCGTCGATGACCGCACTTACCTTTCTGTCACTTCCGCCTGCATCAAATCCGATGCGGCAGCCCTCGAGATGTCTGCCGATGGGAGATGCCGCGGACTTGTCCTCGGGTGCGTTCTCGTAGTCGACTATCTCAACAGAGAAGGGATGCTCGTAAACTCTTTCCATAAAGTGAACGTCGAAGTCGCGCAGACCGCCGTCCGTGTAGGCTTCCTTGATTTTTTCGCCGACGACCTTGCTGCCCGCGATGATGATCTTGTATCCGCCTGCTACCCAAAGGATAGACTTTGCGATACGCTCGATAAACCTGAAGTTCTCCTCGTCCTTACCGATGCCGTCGCGATAGATGCGGGTCTTGTAGGTGTAGGTGTAGCCCTTGTTACGCTCAACTGCGATGATGATGTCCTGACCGTCCTCTTTCGTTGCCTCGCGCATATCTCTGCAGACTACGGAAAGTGGCTCAAATTGGGGGTCAAGCTTTGCGTTTACCTTAAACTTCATATCTGATTTCTCCTCCGATAATAGTTTTCAATACTTTAAATTCAGCGTCGGTGATAACGACGTCCGCATCCTTGCCTACCTCAAGAGAGCCCTTGCGGTCTGCAATTCCGAGAGTCGTCGCAGGGTTGAGCGACGCGCAATTTACACATTCGTTAAGCGGGATGTTGGAGTTGGTGTAAACGTTCCAAACACCCTTGTTGAGAGGAAGCACGCTTCCTGCGACCGTTCCGTCCTCAAGTCTGCAGACGATGTCGCGGTAAACTATCTTCGCACCGCCGAGAGTGTACTCACCGTAGGGAAGTCCGCCCGCGGGGAGACAGTCGGTGATAAAGCAGAGCTTTCTGCCCTTGAGCTTGAAGAGCATATCGTAAAGCTCGGTGCTTACGTGGAAGGTGTCAACGATAAGCTCGACACTCACGTCAGCGTTAAGTGCCGCACCGACGACACCGGGAGCGCGGTGAGCAAGGGGAGTCATAGCGTTAAATAGGTGAGTTGCGTGCTTTACACCGACGGAGGTCGCCTTCATAGCGGTGTCATAGTCGGCAGAGGTGTGACCCATAGAGATCACAACGTCGGTGTCGCGATTGATCTCGCGGATAGCCGCGAAATCCTCGGTATCGGTCTCGGGAGCGAGGCTGATGACCTTGATTATATCTGCGTATTCCTTGACGAAAGATGCATCGGGCTTGAGTATGTACTTAGCGTCCTGCGCGCCCTTTTTGCTCTCGCTGATGAACGGACCCTCAGCGTGAACGCCGAGAATTGTACTTCCGTTCCAAGTCTTGCTTTCTTCCTTGAGCTCACGGCAGACCTCAAGCGACTGCTTGATGACCTTCATATCCACCGTCATAGTTGTGGGAAGGTAGCCGGTAACGCCGTTTGCGATTATTCCCTCGGAAATGGTGCGGATCGACTCGCGAGTTCCGTCACATACGTCGCAGCCAAGGTATCCGTGGATGTGCAGATCGATAAGTCCGGGCGAAACGTAGCCGCCGTTTGCGTCAATTATCTCGGCGTCAGAGGGGATCTTGTCCACAGGGAGAATACCCTCGATGACGTCAGAGAAGAGAAGCGCAGAGTCCTCAACGATCCTGTCTTTTAAAATGATCTTTCCATTTACAACAGCCTTCATTTTTTCTCTCTCCGTTAATATAAATAGAATATTTTTATTAAAATCCAAGCAAAAAACAAATTTTGCATTATACGGAATAATTATAGCACATATTTATTTTTAATTCAAGTATCAAAATGAAAATTTATAATAAGTAGAACAATATTTATCACCTCTCAGGCGGTTACACCGCCAGCTCTCCTCAAGGAGAGCCTTTGAGTATCATTGTGCTCAAAAATGGGTCGTCGGGGCGCCGACCCCTACCGGCGAGATATATTTTTCGTTTTGGCAATAGACGAAAGTGCATTTTGTGACCGTAGCGACATCGTGAGTATAATATCATCCACTACAAACACATTATTCATTTTCCAATATTCATTATTCATTTTTTCATTTGTAGGGGAGGCTATTAGCCTCCCGAAAAAAGCAGGATGAATGATATGTTTTCGTATGCAACCAAAATAACAA
>JAFTKL010000090.1 GCA_017453285.1 Clostridia bacterium
CAAAAAGCACAGCTTAGCCAAGGCAGCCAATATGAGAACGTTAAAGGCAAATATCGAAAAAAGTCAGCGAAGAATCGTGGAGCTTGATAAACTTATTGAGCGTATTTATGAGGATAACGTTCTCGGTAAAATTCCCGACGAGAGATTTTCTAAGATGATGGGTAATTATGAAGCGGAGCAAAAGGAACTGATAGCGTTTACGGCAAAGGCTGAAGAAACCTTAAAGGCAGCGGAGCAAGACAAGGTGGATCTTCGCGTATTTCTTGAAACCATTCGTAAGTGTACCGATATTAAGGAGCTAACTCCCGAAATCGTTAATCGACTTATAAGACGAATTGAAGTTCACAAGAGCGCGAAGATAGACGGAATAAAGCGCGTAAAACTTGATGTTTACTTTACCGCCGTCGGGCTGATTGACATTCCCGATGAAAAGGAATTGATTGAATTGATGGAAGAAATCCGTAGAACCGCGTAAGATCTAAAAAAGCAAGAATACGGCATATCTCTTGCGAAATATACCGTATTCTTGCAAAACTGTCCTTCCGAACGACGAGCGTCGCCTGCAAGTTTTTTTTGTTATCATAGAGTTACTTCTCGGCATATCATTTTATAGAAGGAGGTGGGACGATGAAGGATAGCTCTATAGGATGCAGAGTCGACCTCGGGGCACTGACACTCGCGCTAAAGGCACAAAAGGCACTTGGAGAGGCGGCGATCCCGTCAAGAGTAGTAAAGAACAGTTCCTCTTCTTTTGGCTCAAAGGGCTGTAGCTACGGTCTGCAGTTTTCCTGCTCGCAAAGGCAGAACGTTGAGAGCGTGCTTGCAGGCGAGGGGATAAGGGTGAAAAGATGGACACAAGAGAGCTGATATACCTCGATAACGCGGCTACGAGCTTCCCGAAGCCGAGTAGCGTGATAGACAGAATGAGCGATTTTATGAAGTATCACGGCGGCAACGCGGGCAGGGGAGCGCATAAGCTCGCACTCGACGCGGCAGAGGCGATCTACGGGTGCAGAGAAAGGCTCTGCCGCCTCTTCGACTGCGATGGCGCTGAGCGCGTTTGCTTCTGCTCAGGCGCAACGGAGGCGCTTAATATCGCTATAAAAGGTCTGCTTCGACGGGGGGATCACGTGCTGATATCGGATCTCGAGCATAACGCAGTTCTGCGCCCGATCCATCGGCTGTGGCAGGATGGCGTGATAGAATACAGCGTTTTCGACTCGATGATCGACGACGAGAGGCGGTCACCGAGTAAGATATGCGCCTCGATCGCGAGCCTGATGCGCAAAAATACCCGAATGCTGATCTGTACGGGCGCGAGCAATATCTGCTCGGCTACGATGCCGCTACGCGAGATAGGCGAGCTCTGCCGCAAGAGCGGCGTGATCTTCGTGGTCGATGCCGCACAGTGCGCAGGACACCTGCCGATATCGCAGAGAGATATGGGCATCGACGTGCTCTGCCTACCGGGGCATAAGGGCTTGCTTGGGGCGCAGGGATGCGGCGCGGTGGTCTTCGGCAAGGGGATAGAGCCAAAAGGGCTTGTGGAGGGCGGAAACGGCGTCTCCTCGCTTGAGAAAGAGATGAAGGGCGACCTGCCCGAGCGGCTGGAGGCGGGAACGCTGCCGGCTCCCGCAATAGTTGGACTTAGCGAGGGGGCGAGAATAGTCGAAGAGCTCGGCGTCGAGAGGATCGCCGAGCACGAAAGGGCGCTTTTCAGACTGTGCAGAGATGCGCTTGAGAGGATAGATGGCGTGAGAGTGCTCTGCCCGTCGCACGAGGGCTCGGTGCTGCTCTTTGAGCACGAAAGATTTGGCTCGGAGGAGCTTGCGGCGCGCCTTTCGGATATGGATATATGCGTGCGCGGCGGATACCACTGCTGCGCGCTCGGCCACAGGCGGCTCGGAACGGTGAAGGACGGCGCAACGCGGGTCAGCTTCGGCGTCTTTAATAGCTCGGACGACGTGGAGCGGCTATGCGAGGCACTTGCTTCGATATATTAAAATACCGCCGAGAGCGACCAAACGTGCTCTCGGCGGTATTTTTAATTCTTAGAAATGATCAAAGCAGTCAAGGATCTTTTTTGCTCCTCAGTGGGCGGGATCAACTTGCCGCAGTTGACGAGCTCCTTGAGACAATACAAAATGAACCAACCGTCGCTAAAGAATATATGCTGAAGTCCGTACATCTGGGCGTTATAAAGATGCGAGGGGGTGCTTTCGAGTATAGCTTGTACGTACGGAGCCTTGAGTGCTTCGAATTCGGCTTTGTGTTTTTCTTTTATTTTGTTGCCGAATTCAAGGAGCTTTTGCTTTGCGGCTTGGCTTCTGATCCAAACGATCTGTAATGTCGTCCACATTCCTCTCTCACTGCTGTATCTTCGCATATAGCCCTTTTGGTACATATGCGCGTACTCGTAATCGGTCAATTCCTCGCCGCTAAAAAAGCGGTCAAATATCTCCAGATCGCGCTTAACGGTGAGATCAAAGCTTTCATCCACTCGCCTCTCGCTCCACTCCGAGTCGATCAACCAATGAATGAACTTTCCTCTAAATCCGTTCCAGCAGGGTCCGCAGAAGCTTTTCATACTGTCAAAATATTTGTTTTTTATCCCGTTCTCTACGCTTGCATAGCAAATGTTTCTTCCGCCATCCGCGCGGATTGTGTATGCTTCTTCGAACGAAACACGCTCTTCGCGCAGATATTCACCGCTCGATGCCGCGATATACGGTATAAGTGCCCACAGCAAAAAGTTGCGGTCCTTCTCAAATACGGGAACTGCGTGCTCTTCGTCTATCCCGACCATACGATTACAGCACACTACGTTTTCGTCATATAAAATGCTGTTGTCTATCAAAGCGTCGTATAATTCGTTGGCAAATATTTTAGCCGCCTTCTCATAAAGCTCGTCCTGCAGAGCGACGGTTCTCTCTGTGGGTTCGTCGAGAAGAAAATTGATCAGATATTTGTTTTTCTGCTTGATCAGAAATCCGTATTCCTCAAGATATTCCGCCTCGCTTTCCACGTAGACAGGCGATACTCCGAGCGCATCGGCGATCTCGTTTACCGTTTTTGCCTCGTCCTTTACGCAATACGCGATATTCTGTGCGAGTGGCGAGCGGAAGAAATTAGCCACGTCGCCCTTTGTGCCCACAGATCCCGAAAATCCGCAGAGCGAAAACTTTATAGGATTAAATTTAAGTTCACTTGTTTTTCTCATAGTATCCAAGCCTTTCTTCAATTCTTTTTTTGCCTCAAACAAGTGCCATTTGACCGTGCCGAGAGGGATATCCAGCTCTTTTGCAATATCTGCTTGATTGCGGTTCTCGAAATAGTATGCGATCACGATCCTGCGCTGGAGCTTCGACAGATAGGCTATCTCGCTCTGCAATCTGCGAATAGTGTCGGCATTGTCGCCGTCAAAAACAGAGTCGGGATCGGCTATCAGCTCGGCAAATTCATCAATGGGAACTCCGATCACGGCTTTTGCGGTATCGCGATAGTAATTACTCAGCGCGTTGTGAGCTATCGTCCATATGAATTTTCCGGCATTTTCGATGTCGTCCTTGATCAAAAGCGCGCGGAATGCCCTCAGCACGATATCCTGCGACAGATCTTGTGCATCCTGAGGATTTTTGCATCGCTTGAGCGCAAAGCCAAATATGGCTTCCAGATATTCAGTTATGATCTTTTCGGCATTTTCTCTGTTCACTTGCTTGTACCTCGGTGAAAGCTTTCATACATATAGACACGGATCTGAAAAAAGGTTGGAGCTTTTTATAATTATATCATAAAATTTTTAAAAAGAAAAGGACAGAGAGTGGAAAATCTCTGTCCTTTGAGGATCATTCAAGAATATTCGAGGTGATCTGATCAACTCCAAGCTCGAGCATCTGCTCTGCCGCCTCGAGCGTGTCGACCGTCCATACGTTGACGACTCTGCCGTTTGCGTGCATAAGATCGACGAATTCCTTGGTCATCGACTTGTAATAGATGTCTGCGTCGAGATTATTGTCGAGAATGAACTTGGCGGTTGCTTCATCCGTGTTGCCCGAGAGGAACTGCGCTGTTGCGTTCGGATAAGCGGCGCGCAGATAGAGCATATTCTGCTTCGAGAAAGAGATAAAAGTGGTGCTCTCAAGCATTCCCATAGCCTCGACAGCCGCCGCGATGCCCTCAACGTGCTCGCGCTCCATATCTCTCTTGAGCTCGAGGACTGCGACCTTGCCGTACTTTTTGCAGATCGAGAGGTACTCCTCAAGCGTGGGAAGGAAGATATCCGCGCGCGCGGTGACTCCGTCGCGGTCTGTCATACGGACTGCACGAAGATCGTCAAAATTGCTGGTCTCAACGCCCATATCAAGTCCTGCAACGCGTCTCAGATCGTCGTCGTGGATGATGATGAACTTGCCGTCGAGCGTCACGTGAACGTCGGTCTCAATGCCCCAATAGCTCTTTACGCCTGCCGCAACGAAAGCGGGGCAGGTGTTTTCGCGCTCAAGTCCCGAAACTCCGCGGTGAGCGATCATCTTTATATTGCCTTTGTTTTCAAATTTGATAGTGTTCATAGTCCTACTCCTTTATATAAATTATTCAAGAATATTTGAGGTTATCACGTCAACGCCCATATCGCGCATACGCTCGGCATCCTCAAGCGTGTCCACCGTCCAGACGTTGACAATTCTGCCGTGCGCGTGCATAAGCTCGACGAATTCTTTTGTAAGTGCGGGAAAGTAAATACCCGCGTCAATGCCGTTCTCGAGCATAAATGCGAGGTTTTTCTCGCCTATGTCGTCGGTCAGAAGCTGAGCCTTTGCCTCTGGGTAGAGCGAGCGCAGATCGGTGAGGTTGGAATGATTGAAGGTGATAAAGGTCGTGCTTTCCATCATACCCATCCGATCGACCGCCGCCGCAATTCCAAGCACGTGCTCGCACAGTGTAACGTCACAAATCTCAAGGTAGGCTTCCTTGCCGTACTTTTTGCAGATAGAGAGATATTCCTCAAGAGAGGGAAGAAAAATATCGCCGCGCGGGGTGAGACCGTCGACGTCGGTGAAGCGAACGGCGCGCAGATCGTCGAAATTGCTCGTCATAACGCCCATATCGATCCCCGCCATCCTGCGCAGGTCCACGTCGTGAACGATTATATATTTTTCGTCGAGTGTCACGTGTACGTCAGTCTCGATGCCGAAATAGCTCTTGACTCCCGCCGCAACAAAAGCAGGGCAGCTGTTCTCGCGCTCAAGGCAGGAAGCACCGCGGTGAGCGATCATTTTTATATTGCCCTTGTTGTCGAATTTGATAGTATCCATAGCCGCCGCTCCTTTTTTATCATTATAGCACAAAAGGGAAGAGATGTCAATAAAAATGCAGAATGCAGAATTCAAAGTGCAAAATTGGCAGAGGTCGCCCCTACCGAAGAGATAATAATCGTCGTTTGGGCTCTCTACGGAAGAACGGCAACTATAAAAAACGTAGAATTCGCGGCAAACCGCGAACACTCGAAAATGATCTGAGCTACCATCTATTGACAAATCTGCCCGCGTATGCTAAAATATTCATAGCAACTTACGGAGGGGACTATGAAAAGAATTGCTTTTATTATCCTTCTTGCCCTCGCGCTTGCGCTTTTCTCCTGCTCTGATGCGGACGAGCCGTCGACCGACGCGCCGACCGACGTGGCGAGCGCCGAGAAGACCGACAAGCCGACCGAGCGCGAGACCGAAAAGGCTACCTCGCGCCCGCGCCCGACCGAGCCTGCGCTTAATGGCGGCGACGAAAAAGAGGAGGATACTTTGATGAAAAGGGAATATGTTGCACAGAATTTTGAAGATATGAAATGTATGTGGCTCTCGCAATTTGACCTTTCGCGTGTCTATTCGGACGGCGGCGCGCAGAGAAACGAGAGCGATTTTCGCGCGCTTCTCTCGACCGTGCTTGACAAGGTCGCCGAGAACGGCATAAACACTGTTATTTTGCAGGTGCGCCCCAACGCAGACAGTATGTATCCGTCACAAGTCTATCCGCCCTCTGCCTACGTTGTGGGCTCGTACGGAAGAGATTTCGGCTACGATGCGGTAAAGATCGCGGTCGAGCTTGCGCACGAAAGAGGACTCTCTATCCACGCGTGGATAAATCCGCTCCGCGCTATGACCGACGCGCAGATCACGAGTGTTCAGCGCGACTACGCGATCCGCCGCTGGTACGACGACAGCGCGCTGAGAGGTAAATACGTGGTCAAGGTGGGAGAGAATTGGTATCTCAACCCCGCTTATAGCGAGGTGCGCGAGCTGATACTCGACGGCGCGCGAGAGGTGATGCAGAAATACGACTTTGACGGTCTGCATATGGACGATTATTTCTACCCTACCACCGACGCGTCCTTCGATACCGCGGCTTACAGACAGTATCTGCGCGAGGACGGGACGCTCTCGCTTGCGGATTTCAGACGAGAGGCGCTCAATAAGCTGGTCGGCGGTATGTATGACTCGGTCAAGGCGATCGACCCCGAGGCACTTTATGGCATCAGCCCCGCAGGAAACTATAATACCGTCTATAACTCGCATTATGCCGACGTGCTGACCTGGTGCGCAGAAGAGGGGTATATTGACTACATCTGTCCGCAGGTCTATTTTGGACTTGAGCACTCGAGCTTCGATTTTATCAGTACGGCAGAGAAGTGGCAGAGTTATATCAAGAGCGATAAGGTCAGCCTCGTGATAGGAATGTCGCTCGGCAAGGCGCAGAGTGGAGTGGATAACTACGCGGGCGAGGGGAAGAACGAGTGGAGCGAGCATAAGGACGTGCTCAAACGCTGCCTCGAATGTACCAAGGAGTTCGATAGATGCATCGGCGTGGCGTACTTCTGCTATCAGTATTTTTACGATCCGATCAGCGCAGAGCCGAACTCGAAGACCCAGACCGAGCGCGATAACTTCGTTCCGGTACTTAAAGAGATAAGCTGGAAGTGAAATTCACGATAAAAGGTGTTGACATTTCGGGGAAAATGTGATAGAATAGTCCTTGCGAATGGGCTGCGCAGTCCGAACACGCCGGTGTGGCGGAATTGGCAGACGCCCGGGACTTAAAATCCCGTGATACGAGAGTATCGTACCGGTTCGACCCCGGTTACCGGCACCAAACAAATAAGGGATAGGCTCTGCCTATCCCTTATTTGTTTACCGCACGTAAAATTGGTCGAACCGCTCTGACCGAAGGTCAGATGTTTGACGCAAAGCTGCATATCGGTGCTATCTCTCTTGTGCGTCAAACTACGCTTCGACCCCGGTTACCGGCACCAAACAAATAAGGGATAGGCTCTGCCTATCCCTTATTTGTTTACCGCACGTAAAATTGGTCGAACCGCTCTGACCGAAGGTCAGATGTTTGACGCAAAGCTGCA